>JANMYQ010000012.1:0-4949 GCA_031382215.1 Methylibium sp. | reverse complement strand
CGGGCGACCCGCATCAACGTCGAGACCGACAACGCCGGCGTCGTCACGCTGTCCGGCAACGCGCGCAGCCAGGCCGAGATCGACCGCGCGGTCGAGCTCGCCAGGGGCGTGCAGGGCGTGACCTCTGTCACCAACAACATGACGCTCGCGGCGGGCTCCGGCAAGATGACGACCACGCCGTCGACCTCGACCTCCACCGGTTCGATGGCGACGAACGACACCCGCCCGATGACCACCGCACGCGCGCCGCGGGCGGATCGCAACTGACGGTCGGTCTGCCGCTCAGTTCCGCGGCGCACTGAAGAGTGCGTCGCGCGCCACCTGCGTGATCGCCGCCACGCCCGGGTGCGTGATGCGCCGCTCGACCGAGATGGCGTAGAACTCGTCGACCAGTTCGTCGCTGTGGCCGACCACCTGCACGCTGAGTTGCGCCGCCGTCTCCGCTTCCACCACGCGCGGCGAAAGGAAGACACCATCGCCGTGGCGGCCGAAGGCCTGCATCAACGCGCTGTCGCTGAATTCGCCCACCACGCGCGGGTGCAGTTGATGGCGGGTCAACCAGGCGTCGAACTGCGGCCGCACCGAAGAGCTGCCGCCGGGCACCAGCATCGGCATGTCGTTCAGGCACTGCGGAAAGGGCCCCTGCAGGCGCGCCGCCAGCGCCGGCGCGGCCAGGAAGTTCATCGTCGAGGCGCCCAGCTTGTGGTTGAAGGCCTTGACGCTCAACCGGCTGCTCAGCGGCTCGTCGGAGATCACGAGGTCCAGACGGTGCAGCGCGAGCTGCGCCATCAGCTCGGGGAACTGCCCTTCGGAGCAGATCAGGCGCACCGGCACTGCCAAGGACAGTGCCGGCTCGAGCAGCCGGTAGGCCACCGACTTGGCGACCGCGTCCTCGACGCCGACGCGGAACTCCAGCACCTGCTGCGCGCCGCCGGCGCGCCGCTCGCGCAGCGCGGCCTCAAGTTCCGCGCCCAGCGAGAAGATGTCGTCGGCATAACGCAGCGCCACGCGGCCGTCGTCGGTGAGCTCGAGCTTGCGCCCGGCTTTGCGGAACAGGCGCCGACCCAGCCGCTCTTCCAGCAGCTTGATCTGCGCCGACAGCGTCTGCGGCGTGGTGTGCAGTTGTTCGCCCGCCTTGACCACCCCGCCGGCGCGTGCCGCGAACCAGAAGTAGTGCAGGTGCTTGAAGTTCATTGTGCGAATTTTACGAAGTGATTTTGTATGAATATCGAATTTACGAGAAGTGAATACATCCCTACATTGAGTGTTCCCATTGATCCACTCCAAGGAGAGTGACATGCGCATGAGCACCAAAGGCCGTTTTGCCGTCAACGCACTGATCGATCTGGCGCTGCGCGAAAGCGCAGGCCCGGTGGCCCTGGCGTCGATCAGCCAGCGGCAGCAGATTTCCCTGTCCTATCTGGAGCAGCTGTTCAGCCGCTTGCGTCGCGATGGCATGGTCGCGAGCACGCGCGGCCCCGGCGGCGGTTACAAGCTGGGACGCAGCGCCGAGCGGATCTCGGTGGCCGACGTCGTCAGCGCGGTCGACGAGCCGCTGGACGAGCCCGGCGGCGACGAGGACCGCAGCCTGGGACTCTCCCGGGCGCTCTGGCTGCGCCTGAACGCGGTGATGCTGGAGCACCTGGCAACCATTTCGCTGGCCAGCCTGGTGCAGGAGCAGATCGACCAGGGCGTGAGCATCGAAGTGCGTGCGCCGCGGCGGGCGATCGAGCCGCCGCCGGTGGTCAAGCCGTTGCGCACCACGGCGCCGAATTCGGTGTTTGCCTTCGGGCGTTCGTTCGCGGCTTGAAGACTGGCCTTGCCGACATCGGCACCGGCGGCGACAGGAAGGCCGCTTGCAGATTGACGAACACGAGGACGCCCCACAACATGGGGTCGATGCCGAAGTGCGGCAGCAGTGGCAGGAAGATGGGCACGAAGATGACGAGGCCGGCCGCGCCCGGCCCTGCGCGTTCAAAGCCTTTGATCGCCGCGGTGACAGCCGGCGAACACCCTAGGCCGCTTGAACCGCTACGCCTCAGCCGCTGCCCGACCAAAGGCCGGCCGCTGCGGGCTCCATCGCTTGCGCGACCGCACGGTCCAGCAGGCCGTGTCGGAAGGCGAACTCCAGCGTCACCAGCGCCGCGTCGACTGTCATCTGCTCGCTGGCTGCGATGGCCAGGGCTTGTGCGACCGGCATCAGATCGAAGCCGGCGACCTCGCCGTCCTGGTTGAGCGGCAGCACGTCGGCGGGCAGTTGCAGGTCGAAGCTGTGCAGGTCTTCGAGCTGCAGGCCTTCCGGGATGTCGCGGTGCAGCCTGATCACGCGCCCGGCGCGGGCAGCAGCCATCTGCGCTGGCGTGAGGCCCGCTTCCTCCCAGCCTTCGCGCACGAGCGTTTCGTGCGGCGTCTGGCCATCGGACACGCCGCCACCGACGAGGTTGTCGAGCAGGCCGGGGTCGGTGGCCTTGGTCGGCGAGCGGCGGGCGATCCACAGGTGTGTCGGCCGACCCTGGGCATCGGCGACATAACCGTTGGCGTGCGCGCCCTGCGTCAGCGTGCCCCAGAAGCGCGAGGCCGCGCGTTCGGTGCGCGCCAGGTGGCGGCCGCTGGCGGGGTCGCGGATGGTGTAGCACTCGTCGCGCCAGGCGCGCACCAGGCCCTGCTGGCGCAGCGAGGCGTTGATGGTGGCCAGCGCGGCGTCGCGGTCGGCCGCGGTGAGGGCCACACCGTGGTCCTGCAGCGACAGCCATTGCGGCCAGGCCTGCAAGGCGTGCAGGTCGGTGCGTGCCACCGAGCCGACCGCCAGACCGTCGATGGTGAAGGGCACGCGGGCCACGCTTCGCGCATGGGCCGCCGCCAGCGCCGGCCAGTTCATGGCTTGAGCGGCGTGAACTCAGCGAACAGGTTCTGCGCTTCGGCCAGCTGCGCCAGCTTGACGTAGCTGCAGGCGGCGCCGAATGCGGCCCACATCTGTTGCACCTCGGGGTGGCTGTGCGCGGACTCGATCGCCTTGGCCGAGGACCACTCGAACACTTCCACCAGGCTGCCATCGGCGGCGCGCAGGCTGTAGGGCGCACGGTCGGTGGCCAGACCCAGGCGGCGCAGCGCCGGCACGTGTCCGCGTACCAAGTCCAGCAGCGCGGCTTCCTGTCCCGGCTTGGCGCGGTAGCAGGCGATCACGGTGCGGGGCGTGTCGGCGTGTTCGACACACCCCAGGGTGGCGCCCAGCACCAGCCGGTGTCCACCGGGCGCCTGCACGACGATCTCGCGCAGGCCCCAGGGCTGGTCGGTGGGCGGCTGCAGCACCGTGCCGCCGGCGGCCAGCACGTGCGCGTGCAGGCCGTCGATGTCGTGGCCCACATGCAGGCGGGTTTCGCCGCATGGCTGGACCGGGCCCGGTTGCAGCGACAGGTGGATGTAGATCGGGTCGCCCCAGCTGCGGTCGCCGATCTTCACGCGGCCATGCACGTGGGGCGCCTCGCCGTGCAGGAAGTCGAGCTCGAAGCCGAGCACGCGCACGAACCAGTCGGCTGCAGCAGCCACGTCGGACACCGGCAGCACGGGCTGCACGCCGTGCAGTTGATGCTGCTGGCCCGGGCCCGGGCACATGCTCAGGCGGCCTTCTGCAGGCCGCCCGCGCGCCAGCGCTGCATCAGCGTGCCCCACTTCGGGCGCGCGGCCAGCAGGTGCCGCTCCTTGATGTGGCCATAACCGCGGATCTCTTCAGGGATGCGCGCGATCTCGGCCGCCAGCGCGCGGTTGTCGGCGTTCAGTGTCTGCAGCAGTTCGCCGATGCAGGCTTCGTACTCGACGATCAGCGCGCGTTCCATCTTGCGCTCTGCGGTGCGGCCGAAGACATCCAGTGCCGTGCCGCGCAGCCCTTTCAGCTTGGCCAGCACGCCGAAGGCGCTGCGCATCCAGGGGCCGAAGGGCTGCTTGATCAGTTCGCCCTTGTCGTTCTTCTTCGCCGTCAGCGGCGGCGCGAGGTGGTGCACTATTTTGTAGTCGCCTTCGAACATGGCGGCGATCCTGGCGCTGAAGGCAGGGTCGGTGTGCAGCCGCGCGACTTCGTACTCGTCCTTGTAGGCCATGAGCTTGAAGAGGTAGCGTGCCACGGCTTCGCTGAGCGTGCTGCCGCCGACCTTGGCTTCGGCGGCCTGCACCTGCTCGACGAAGGCCTTGTAGCGCGCGGCGTAGGCGGCGTCCTGGTAGCCGGTGAGAAAGTCCACGCGTGTCTTCACCATCTCGGCCAGCGCGGGCTTCTTCACGAACTGGATCACCGCTGCACCTTCGCCCGGTCGCGCAAGCGCTCCCTCGGCCTTGAACATCGCCTGCACCGCGGCCAGGTCGTGCGCGCAGCGCCGGCCCCAGTCGAAGGCCGCCTTGTTGTTGTCGATCTGCACGCCGTTGAGCTCGATGGCGCGTGTCAGCGCCGCCAGGCTCACCGGCACGCGGCCTTTCTGCCAGGCGTAGCCCAGCAACAGCGGGTTGGTGTAGATGCTGTCGCCCAGCATCTGCACCGCCACCTGTTCGGCGTCGAAGGCGCCGACCAGCGCGTCGCCGACGCTGGCACGCACCGCGGCTTCGCAGTTGCCGCCCGGAAACTGCCACTCGGGGTTCTTCACGAAAGCCGCGGTCGGCGTGCCGTGGGTGTTCAGCGCCACGAAGGTGCGGCCCTGCTGCATCACGGTCAGCGTGTACTTGGCGGCGCCGACGATGCTGTCGCAGGCGATCACGAGGTCGGCCTGCGCGGTGTCGACTTTGGTGGTGTGGATGGCCTCGGGGCGGTTGGCGATCTGGATGTGGCTCCAGGTCGCGCCGCCCTTCTGCGCCAGGCCGCCGGCGTCCTGCGTCACGACGCCCTTGCCTTCGAGGTGCGCGGCCATGCCCAGCAACTGGCCGATGGTGATGACGCCGGTGCCGCCGACGCCGCCGACCACGATGCC
>JANMYQ010000382.1:0-11605 GCA_031382215.1 Methylibium sp. | reverse complement strand
AACAAGGGCGTGGCCTACTGCCCGCACTGCGACGGCCCGCTGTTCAAGGGCAAGCGCGTGGCGGTGATCGGCGGCGGCAACTCAGGTGTCGAAGCGGCGATCGACCTGGCCGGCGTGGTGGCGCACGTGACCCTGGTCGAGTTTGCCGACCAGTTGAAGGCCGACGCGGTGCTGGTGAACAAGCTCAAGAGCCTGGCGAATGTGGAGATCCACACCAACGCGCAGACGACCGAGATCACCGGCGACGGTGCGAAGGTCAACGGCCTGGTCTTCAAGGACCGCGCCAGCGGCCAGGAGCACCGCGTCGCGCTCGAAGGCGTGTTCGTGCAGATCGGCCTGGTGCCCAACACCGAGTGGCTGCGCGGCACGGTGGAGCTGTCGAAGTACGGCGAGATCATCGTCGACGCCAAGTGCGCCACCAGCCTGCCCGGCGTGTTTGCCGCTGGCGACGTGACCACGGTGCCGTACAAGCAGATCATCGTCGCCAGCGGTGAGGGCTCCAAGGCCGCCCTGTCGGCTTTCGACCACCTGATCCGCAGCCCGGTGTTGCACGCCTGACGGGGCGGCAAGATCTGACCAAGCGCTCAGGCCAAACCCTTGGGCCAAGCGCTCAGGCCGCCAGCAGGTTCTTGAACGGCTGGCGGTTCTTCCAGCGGTAGGTGCTGAAGTCGCGTTCGTCGGTGGACAGGATGTGGCCGTGCCCCAGGTGCTCGGCCAGCAACACCAGCGACGCGTCGGCCAGGTCCAACGGCAGCTTGGCGTAGCGGCGCATCAGCGCGGGAATGCGTCCGACCTGCGGCTCCGAGGGCTCCCACAACATGATGCCGCCGCTGGCCACGTCGTCCATCAGCGCGCATGCGAACTCGGGGCCCAACCAGCGCATCATCAGGTGCGTCGCTTCGGTCAACACCGGCCACGTGGTGATCCAACCGTCCGATGACGTGGGTGCCATCGCCTTGGCCCGTTCATGCCAGGCGTCGTTGCGGTCGACCAGCGCGTACAGAAAGCCGGTGTCGACGGCGATCATGGGCGCCGACCGGTGCGCTTGGGCGTTTGCGGCAGCAAGCCGTGCTTCGACGCAAGCCCATCGCCCACATGGCGCTTCACGTCGGATGCAATGTCAGTGCGCCCGCTCTGACCCTTGCCGACCAGCGCCAGCAAATGCCTGGCGCCGGTGGCGCTGGCCCGCGCCTGCCGGTAGTACAGCGCCACACTCTCGCGCAGCACCTGGCTCACGCCCATGCCGGTGGCGGCGGTGAGGTACTCGAGCTGCTCGCGTGATTCATCGTCGAGACGGGCATTGACGCGCATGGCGGGCTCCGGGCAATTGTCAGCCATTGTATGACACCTGCCGACGGCCCTGCCACCCTGTCAGGCGTTTCGCTGCGGGATCACCACGGGCAGGGGCAGGGGCCGCGCCCAGGCTGCGACCTCATTGAAGCCGGACGGTTCGGTCTCTGTCTCGGTCTCGGTCTCGGGCGGGTCGGGTTCCGCGGGGGGAACCGAGGCGAGCACTTCTGCGGCACGCTTCTCGCGCTTCAGGCGCAGCGCGCGCTCTTCGCGCACGTCGGCCGCCACCTTGAAGATGCGCAAACGCTCGATCACATGCGACAGCACCGGCGAAGGCCCTTCACTTGCCAGCATCTCGGCCTGCACCATCGCGAGGCCGAGCGCCGACCCGGGCAGTACCTCGACACCCGGCCAGCCGGCGCGGCCCAGCTCGTCGTGCACCAGCGCAAGGTGGCGCATCACCTGGGCGGCGTGGGCGTGTTTGTGATTGAGCAGCCGCTCGCGCAACTCGGCACGAATGCGCGCCAGCTTGGGCGGCTCGTCCGGCGAAGGCGGGCGCCGTCTTTCGACCAACACGAGCTTCACGCCCTTGCCCCGGCGCTGCAAGCCGAGGGGGCGCGCCCACAGGTTCTTCAGCAGGAGCAGCAAGCGGGACAGTCCGCGCGCCTTGGCGGAAGCACGGCGTTCGGGGGGATCCGCGTCAATGTGGCTGCGGCGCGAGGCGGTGCGGTGCTCCATGGAGGGCCTTAGTCAATGTGGGCGCGAGTCTGGCCCATCAGCCGGCGGCAAAACCAGGGCGCCCCGGGCTGCCGCTGAAAAGAATGCGACTCGGTCGACTAGTCCTCAAACCAGTTGAGCGTGTGCAACAGCGGGTGCTTGCGCGGGACCCGCCGCGGGGCAGAATGCAGTCTCGATGCTGAGCAACCCTTGTCCCGCTTGCCGGGTCGTCAACCCGAACGGAGCCAGGAGTTGCGCCAACTGTGGTGCCGATCTGGACGCGGCAGACACCATCCGCCAGCCGCTTGAGCCGCACGTCAAACAAGGTTCGGGCAGCGCCTTGTGGCTCGATGATCTTGTCGGACCCAGGGTCGTGCCCACCCGTCATGGCACACCCTTCACGGATCGGCGCACGTCGGCGCTGCGCGAGCTTGGCTCGGCCGCGACAGCGCAGGTGCTGCAGCCCGACACCGACATCGCGCCCGCACCCGATGTGGTGCGGCCCGATGAGGCGCGGCCCAATGAGGTGCAGCCCGACGACGCGCCGCAATCGGCCCTGCGCGACCCGGCTGAACCCCTTGTGCGGCGCCGGGCCACCGACGTCGTGTCGCGTGCCGAGCGGCGCGCGGCGGCGCGCCGTGAGCGGCGAAACGGCCCACCGGCCCCGCTAAACGCGGCGGGCGGCGCGCCCGAGGTGCTGGTGGTCGGCAACCCCAACGTCGAGAGCGAGCAGTTGTGCAGCCTGTTGCAGGCGTTCGGCTTTACCGTGCACACGACGGCCGACACGACCGAAGCCATGGCCCGCTGTGCCTCTGCGGAATTGCTTGCGGCTTTCGTCTTCGCCGACCTGTCCGACGGCGACGGCGGCAACGGCATCAACCTGTGCGGCAGGTTGCCCAGGGGCAGCGCACCAGACAGCCAGCGTGCCGTGCTGCTGGTCCTGGTGGCCGCGCCGCTGCGGCCCATGGACCGGGTGCGCGCCGAACTGGCCGGTTGCGACGATGTTCTTTCAACCCCGTTGACCCGGGGCGGCGTTGCCCTGTTCCTCGACGCCCGCGGCATCAGGTTGCCGTCGGACCCCCGAAAGGGCTGAGCGCTTGCGGTGGCCCGAGTTGGGCCATCATATTGGGGCCCGTGGAGCCCGGCTCCGCGCCCACCCCCACCGCCGAGCCCATCATCAGCATCTTCCTGTTCAAACGTTTCGCCACCTTCTTGGCCACCTTGCTGGTGGCGTCGGCGGTGATTTTCGTGGTGCTCGACATCTTGCCCGGCAACGCCGCCGAGGTGATGCTGGGCGACACCGCCACACCCGAGACGCTGAAGGCCTTGACCACCAAACTCGGCCTGGACCAACCGCCGCTGGTGCGTTACGGCCTGTGGATGAATGGGCTGGCCACCTGGGATCTGGGCAACAGCATTTCGTATGACACGCCGATCACCCAGCTAATCGCCGAACGCCTGGTGGTGACCGTGCCGCTGGCGGTGCTGGCCATGCTGCTCACCACGGTCATCGCGCTCAGTCTGGGGCTGTACGCCGCGTCGCGCCACAACCGGCCCGGCGACGTGGGCGTGATGGTGGCCAGCCAGCTCGGCATTGCGGTGCCGAACTTCTGGTTCGCGATCCTCTTGATCCTGCTGTTCGCGGTGAAGCTGCAGTGGTTCTCGGCTGGCGGCTTCACCGGTTGGGACGAAGACCCGTGGGAGGCCTTGATGTCGCTGGTGCTGCCGGCGATTGCGCTGGCGGTGGTGCAGGCCGCCATCCTCACCCGCATCACCCGCTCGGCCGTGCTCGACGTGCTGCGCGAAGACTTCGTGCGCACCGCGCGCGCCAAGGGCCTGAGCCGGCGCGCCGTGCTGTGGCGCCACGTGCTGCGCAACGCCTTCGTGCCGGTGCTCACGGTGATGGGGCTGCAATTCGCCAACCTGCTGACCGGCACCATCATCATCGAAAACGTGTTCTCGCTGCCCGGGCTGGGGCGGCTGGTGTTCCAGGCCATCGCCAACCGAGACCTGGGCGTGGTGCGCAACGTGGTGATGCTGCTGGCCGCGTCGGTGATCGCCATCAACTTCATCGTCGACGTGCTGTATGCGGTGGTCGACCCGCGGCTGAAGGTGAACGCGGCATGAGCGCCTTCATCGCGCGTGCGCTGCACCACAAGAGCATGCTGATCGGCGGCGTGCTGGTGGCGTTGCTGCTGGCAACCGCTCTGCTGTCGTTCGTGTGGACGCCTTATGTGGCCGCCGAGATCGACATCCCCAACAAGCTCGCCCTTCCCTCGGCAAGCCACTGGCTCGGCACCGACAGCCTGGGGCGCGACATCGTCTCGCTGCTGATCGTGGGGGCGCGCAACTCCATTGCGGCCGGCGTCATCGCGGTCGGCATCGGCATCGTCTTCGGCGTGCTGCTGGGCCTGATGGCGGCAGCCCGGCGTGGCTGGGTTGAAGAACTGGTGATGCGTTTTGCCGACTTCACCTTCGCCTTCCCCGCGCTGCTGTCGGCCATCATGCTGACCGCCATCTACGGCCCGGGACTCGTCACTTCCGTCGTGGCCATCGGCATCTTCAACATCCCGGTGTTCGCGCGCATCACACGCGCCGCCGCCAACGCCGTGTGGGCGCGCGAATTCGTGCTCGCCGCGCGCGCTTGCGGCAAGGGCGCCACGCGCATCACGATCGAGCACGTGCTGCCCAACATCGCCTCGGTGCTGATCGTGCAGGCCACCGTGCAGTTCGCCGTCGCCATCCTGGCCGAAGCGGCGCTGAGCTACCTGGGCCTGGGCACCCAGCCGCCCCAGCCCAGCTGGGGCCGGATGCTCAACGAAGCACAGACCCTGCTGTTCCAGGCCCCGCAACTGGCCATCTACCCCGGGCTGGCGATCGCGTTCAGCGTGCTCGGGCTGAACCTGATGGGCGACGGGTTGAGGGACTTGCTGGACCCGAGGTTGGCCAGGGCGAGGTGAGATTCCTTCGAAGCCACACACCCGACCAATTTGCCGTCAACTGGAAAATTGTCTGGACTAATTTCCAGATGGAACAGACATTTGCAGAAGAGCTCTGCATTGCGCGCTTACTCGCCTGCACCAGCTACCTGCTCGCAAGAACGGGCAACCAGCACCCGCGCTCGCCAAGGGTCGCTGCCCCCTAGCCATACCCATCGGGGAGCGGTTGTCGGTCGAAACGTCGAAACTCACCCCTCCCCCGCCAACACCCCTGGCAACACCTCCGCCAGATAGTCATACACCGTTCGCACCACCTTGCTGGACCGAATCTCGCGGTGCACCGCCAGCCAACAGGGCAGCGGCGGGATGGCCAGTTGGGGCAGCACGCGGCGCACGCCGGGCCAGTGGCGGGTGTTGTAGTGGGTCACGAAGCCGATGCCGGCGCCCGCGGCGACGAGCATGCCGTAGGCCACCTGGTCATCGGTGCGGAGTGAAAAATTGTCGCGCTTCAGGGCCAGGCCCATGGTGGCAAAACCGCGTTCGATGAGGTCGTCGGTGGCATAACCGATCAGCGTGTGACGCGCCAGTTCGGTGGGCTCGCGCGGGGTGCCGACGCGTTGCAGGTAGCGCTCGTGCGCGTAGGCGCCAATGCCCACGTTGCCGAGCTTGCGCGCGACCAGGCTGGTCTGCTCGGGGCGCACCATGCGCACCGCAATGTCGGCCTCGCGGCGCAGCAGGTTGGTGAGCTGGTTGCTGGCCACCAGCTCGAGCTGGATGCCAGGCTCCTGGCGGTGCAGCTCGGCCAGCACCGGCGGCAGCAGGTACGCGGCGGCCACCATGCTGGTGGTGATGCGCACCGTGCCGGTCGTGGTGTCGCGCTGCCCGGCCAAGGTGCGGGCCAGCACGTCAGCACCCTGCTGCATCTGGCGGGCGGCGTCGGCAATGGCCAGTGCGGCGGCGGTGGGTTGCACACCGCGGCCGGTGCGCTCGAACAGCGGCGTGCCGAGCTGCGCTTCCAGTTCGCTGATGTGCCGGCTGAGCGTGGGCTGCTGGCCGCCGATGCGGCGCGCTGCGCCCATCAGGCTGCCGGCATCGAGCACCGCCAGAAAGCTCTTCACCAGCGCCCAGTCGAAACGATCGAGTTCGGGTGCCATGCAAAAGTGTATGGCTGGAATGCTGGGTTGGGCAATTGTGGAATGGGCGGGATTTGTCGAGACTGGCGCCAAGTTACTCAAACCTCCGGAGCCCTTCATGACCTCTCTGCCCCCTCTCGTTCAAGCGCGCCACAGCCCTGGCGACCATCGCCCAGCCGTGCTGATCCTGGGCGCCAACGGCCGCCTGGGCTGCGCCGCTGCCAACGCGTTCGACGCCGCCGGCTGGCGCGTGCTGGTGCAGGTGCGGCGCGATCTGTCGTCTGATCTTCCCTCGTGCGCCACACCCTTGCGCCTGCCGCTGGCCGACCCGGCCGCACTGGCCGGCGCCGCGGGCAGCGCCAGCGTGGTGGTGCATGCGGTGAACCCGGCCTACACGCGCTGGGACGCCGAAGCGCTGCCGGCGCTGCGCGATGGGCTGGACGTGGCCGAGCGCCTGGGCGCGCACTTCATGCTGCCGGGCAACGTCTACAACTTCGGTGCCGGCATGCCGGCGCATCTGGCCGAACACACGCTACAGCAGCCCAGCACGCGCAAGGGCCAGATCCGCGTGCAGATGGAAGCGCTGATGGCCGAGCGCGCCGCGGCCGGCCACTTCACCGCCAGCGTGGTGCGGGCGGGCGACTTCTTCGGCGCCGGCACCGGCAACTGGTTCGACCAGGCCATCGTCAAGTCACTGCGCTCGGGCAAGCTGGTCTACCCCGGCCCACTGGACTTGCCGCACGCCTGGGCCTACCTTCCCGACCTGGCGCGCGCGTTCGTGCGCGTGGCCCAGCAGCCCAAGCTGCTCGACGGGGCGGCCTTCACAACCTGGCACTTCGCAGGCCATACGCTGACCGGTGCGCAGTTGCTGGACGGCGTGGAAGCCGCAGCACGCGAACTGGGCCTGGCACCGGCGCAGGGTTTTCGCCGCGGGGGCATGCCGTGGGGGCTGATCGGCGCGGTGGGCGTGTTCGTGCCGCTGTGGCGCGAGCTGGCGCGCATGGCCTACCTGTGGCGTGTGCCGCATGCGCTGGACGGCACACGTCTGGCGGCGCTGCCGGGGGGGCCGCTGCCCACCACGCCGCTGCCCATTGCACTGCGCGAGTCGCTGCTGGCGCTGGGTCTGGGCTCGGCCGCTGCACGGCAGCCGGCGTACTGACCACGACGGCCCCGATCACCACCACCCTCGTTCCAACCCCACCCTTCAATTCAAGGAGTTTTCATGACCACGCTCACCCACCCCCTGCCTGCCCACGCGAGCGCAGGCACGCCTTCACGCAGCACCGGCCTCGGCGCCTTGCTGATCGTCGATGCCCTGCTGTCGTTCGCGCCGGTCGCGATCCTCGGTGCGGCCATCGGCTGGCCCGAGTCGCTCGACAAACCGGCTGCCGAGCAACTCGCCGCCATCGCCGCCGCGCCGGGTGGCGTGGCGCTGGGCTATGCGATGTACTTGCTGTATTCCATTCTGGTGGCGCCGGTGATGATCGGCCTGGCCGCGCGCACTTTCGGCGGGTTGAACCAGCCGCTGGGCGCCACGGTGGCGGCGTTCGGTGCGCTGTCTGCACTGGCGCGCTCGATCGGCATCCTGCGCTGGCTGACGGTGATGCCCGTGCTGGCCACCGCCCACGCCAGCGCCGACCCGGCCTTGCGCATGCAGATCGAGTGGCTGTTCACCGGCCTGACTCAATATGGCGGCGGCATTGGCGAGGTGCTGGGCGTCAGTGTGTTCATGGCGGCGTCGGTGGGCGTGCTGTCGGTCGGCGCGCTGCTGCGCGGCGGCATGCGGCGCTGGCTGGCGGGCCTGGGCCTGCTGAGCGCGCTGCTGCTGGCCGGCCTGGCACTGCCGGTGCTTCGCGGCCCTGATCTGGTGCCGGTGGCTGCGGCGGTGAGCCTGCTGTCGGTGTGGATGATCGCGGCCGGCGTGTGGGTCATTCGCGGCCGCTGAACCCACTTCGAACCGGGGTATCGTCGCTTTCATGCTCGAAGTCAGCGACCTGCGCGTCACCCTGCCCACATCCCGCGGCGCCGCCCAGGCACTGCGGGGCGTTTCCTTTTCTCTGCAGCGCGGCCACACGCTGGGGCTGATCGGCGAGAGCGGCTGCGGCAAGTCGATGACGGCGCTGGCGCTGATGGGCCTGCTGCCGATGGGTGCGGCGGTCAGCGGGAGCATTCGGTTCAACGGCCGGGAACTGGTGGGCCTGCCCGACGAGGCGATGTGCCGGCTGCGCGGCGACCGCATCGGCATGATCTTCCAGGAGCCGATGACGGCGCTGAACCCGCTTCACACCGTGGGCGACCAGGTGGCCGAGCCGCTGCGGCTGCACAAGGGCGCGAGCCGCGCGCAGGCACGCGCCGAAGCGCTGCACCTGCTCGAACGCGTGCACCTGCCGCAGGCCGCGCAGCGGCTCGACGCCTACCCGCACCAGTTGTCCGGCGGCCAGCGCCAGCGCGTGACGATCGCGATGGCGCTGGCCTGCGGGCCCGACCTGCTGATCGCCGACGAACCGACCACGGCGCTGGACGTGACGATCCAGCGCGAGATCCTCGACCTGATCGCCGAGCTGGTGCGCGGCAGCGGCATGGCGCTGCTGCTGATCAGCCACGACCTGGGCGTGATGGCGCGCAACGTGGCGCACATGCTGGTGATGTACGGCGGCACGGTGGTCGAGAGCGGGCCGACCGCCGAGGTGTTTGCCCACCTCGCGCACCCCTACACGCGCGGCCTGTTCGGTGCGCGGCCGCGGCTGGGCACACCCAAGATCAACGGCCAACGCCAGCGCCTGGCCACCATCACCGGCCGCGTGCCCGAGCTGGCGGACATGCCGCCCGGCTGCCCGTTTGCCGACCGCTGCGAGCGCGTGACGCCGGAGTGCCGGCAAGCGCCGCCCGCGCCGGTGGCGGTGGGGCCGGAGCATGCGGTGCGCTGCATTCATGCACTGGTGGCCACGACACCGGCCTGACGCGCAGGCCTGAAGCGCAGTGAAGCGGGGCATGAGCCGCAGGTGTCGCAAGCACGCTGCAGTTTTGTGACATATCGGGCCAGATGACAGGCCGTTTTCGACAGTTGGAACTCGGATACGGGTTTTCCCGTATTCTTCGCGCCCTACCGAGGCCCAGGCACCATGACCAGATTCATTCGACGGCTACTCTCCGCCTGGCGCAGCCTGTGGCTGGGCACGCTCAAGCTGTTCGCCTTGCCCTGGCGCTGGCTGGCACGGCTGCTGGGCCCCAGTGGCCCGGCCGAAGCCGAAGTTTCACACCCCCGGTCGGTTGCTGCGCAAGCCGATGCACCTGCCCCGGCCGGCGAGAAACCGGGCGCTGAAACCAAGCAAGACGGCACCGACGACAGCACCGAAAACATCAACGAAGACATTACGGAAAACACCAACGAAGCGGACGCCGATGATTCGGCCGCCGATCAGTCCGCCCCACGCAAGAGTGCGCCCCGGCGTGGCAAGTTCACCGACGGCGTGTTCCGCAACGATGCCGGCCAGCGCGACTACAAACTCTACGTTCCCGCCGGCAAGCCCGAGGGCCTGCTGCCGCTGGTGGTGATGCTGCACGGATGCAAGCAGGACCCCGACGACTTTGCCGCCGGCACGCAGATGAACCGGCTCGCCGACCGCACGCCGATGCTGGTGCTGTACCCGGCGCAAACCCGCTCGGCCAACGCCTATGCGTGCTGGAACTGGTTCAACCGGCACGACCAGCAGCGCGACGCCGGCGAGCCGTCGATGATCGCCGGAATGATCCAGGAGGTGCTGGCCAAACACCCGGTGGACCCGAAACGGGTCTACGTCGCCGGTTTGTCGGCCGGAGGCGCGATGGCCACGATCCTGGCCCACACCTACCCCGAGTTGCTGGCCGCTGCCGGCGTGCATTCGGGGCTGCCGTATGCGGCGGCCCAAGGCATGATCAGCGCGCTGGGGGTCATGAAGCGCGGCCCCGGCAAGCGCGCCGCGGCGGCGCGGGCCAAGCCATCGGCAAAGCCATCGAGCAAAGCGGCGGCCGCGAAGGCCACCGTCCCTCTGATCGTGTTCCATGGCGACCACGACAAGACCGTGCACCCGCTCAACGGCGAACGGGTGGTGGAAGACGCGCTCGAGGCGGCGCGCGCCGCCAAGCCGCACGACCACGGTCACCCTGTGATCAAGGCCGGCCGCGTGGCGGGCGGGCACGCCTACTCGCGCACGCTGCACACCGACCGCGACGGCCACGTGCAGGTGGAGCACTGGGTGGTGCAAGGCTCCGACCACGCCTGGTCTGGCGGCGACAAGGCCGGTTCGTTCACCGACCCGCTGGGGCCGGACGCTTCGGCCGAGATGCTGCGGTTCTTCCTGGAACGCAGCCGGGCCTGAACGAGCCTCGCAGCGCGGCCCACAGCGGGCACTACGTATGCCAATCCCCGGGTTGCAGGATTACGCTTCATCGCGTTCCACCGACACCCGAGGAGACCAGGCATGGACAAGGACCCGATCGCCAAGCCCTTTTACAAGTCGCTCTACTTCCAGGTCATCACCGCCATCATCATCGGCGTGCTGCTGGGCCACTTTGCGCCGGCCACCGGCGAGGCGATGAAGCCGCTCGGCGACGGCTTCATCAAGCTGATCAAGATGATCATCGCGCCGATCATCTTCTGTACCGTGGTGGTGGGCATTGCCGGCATGGAAGACATGAAGAAGGTCGGCAAGACCGGCGGGCTGGCTCTGCTGTACTTCGAGATCGTCAGCAGCATCGCGCTGGTGGTCGGGCTGGTGATCGTCAACCTGATCCAGCCGGGCGTGGGCATGAACGTGGACGCCAGCGCGCTCGATACCAAAGGCATCAGCGCCTACACCGGGCCGGGCAAGATGCAGTCGACCACCGACTTCCTGCTCAACGTGATCCCGAGCACCGTGATCGACGCGTTCGCCAAGGGCGAGATCCTGCAGGTGCTGTTGTTCTCGGTGATGTTCGGCTTTGCGCTGCACAAGTTCGGCGGGCGCGGCACCCTGGTGTTCGACATGATCGAGAAGACCTCGCACGTGCTGTTCTCGATCGTCGGCATCATCATGAAGGTGGCGCCGATCGGCGCGTTCGGCGCGATGGCCTTCACGATCGGCAAGTACGGCGTGGGCTCGCTGCTGAGCCTGGGCAAGCTGATGGGCACCTTCTACGCCACCTGCCTGTTCTTCATCTTCGTGGTGCTGGGCCTCATCGCCCGCTTCCACGGCTTCTCGATCTGGAAGTTCATCAAGTACATCAAGGAAGAACTGCTGATCGTGCTGGGCACCTCGTCGTCGGAGTCGGTGCTGCCGCGCATGATGGCCAAGCTCGAGAACCTGGGCGCGCGCAAGTCGGTGGTCGGCCTGGTCATCCCCACGGGTTATTCGTTCAACCTCGACGGCACCTCGATTTACCTGACGATGGCCGCCGTCTTCATCGCGCAGGCCACCAACACGCCGATGACGCTGACGCAGGAGGTGACCTTGCTGGCGGTATTGCTGCTGACGTCGAAAGGCGCAGCAGGCATCACCGGCAGCGGCT
>JANMYQ010000379.1:0-5511 GCA_031382215.1 Methylibium sp. | reverse complement strand
CCGCCGCGTTGCTCGCGTTCGGCAACGATGATTTCGTCGATGCGGTGGCGTTCGACGAGTTCGCCGATGGTGGCCTCGCGGCTGAAGACTTTGGGTGCGGGGACGGGGCCGTCGAGGCTGCCGAGCTGGCTTTCTCGAACGGACAGGGGGACGTCGTCGGGCGCGGCGGCGTCGCTGGTGGGGTAGAAGCCGATGACGTTGTTGGAGGCGCGCTTGAGCGCCTTGAGGTCGCCGGCGACGGCGTAGGCTTCGGGGCCGGTGCCGACGATGAGCACGCGCCGCTGGGTGGCCACGCGGTGCAGGAAGTACAGGCCGCCGCGCACGAAGACGACGCCGACCAGGCTGTACATCAATGCGGAGCCGATGAGAAGTTTGACGTACTCGGGCTCGGCCACGATGAGCAGCATCAAATAGGTCAAGTAGCTGCCCACGACCAGCGCGATGACGGTGCGCACCAGTTTGGCGGGCAACGCAATAGGGGTGGGGCGGTACAGCCCGGCAAACGAATACATCAGGGAGATGATCAGGGCGAACTGCGCGCCCGTCAGGATGACCTGGTAGACCTGTAGCGGGTAGGAACTCCGCGCCCCCTCCAACGTGCCCGCGGCCAGCACAATGGCCACGAAACACAGCACCATGTCGGCCATCATCGCGGTAAACGCCGCCACCGACACGTGGTGCCGAAATACCATGAACATGTTTTCTCCCTGTCTTTTGGTGGTGCGCCTTGGCGGTGGGCCTCGGCGGTGTGACCTGAATCTCCGGCCCCAGGGAAGTCCCCCAAAACCCGCGCCAGCACACGCTTCCCTGATTAAAGGAATTATCAGGATGTAACCCCAGGCGACCATCCCACAATCGTGGGGGCCGGTCACAGCTTTGTGAAGCAGTTCCGTGTCGCAATCGACGCCCGGGGACCTTTATGTCCCGACGCGGATTCGCATCGTTTGGCCCTCGGACCCGCATGGCCAACGGACCGCTTCAAGCGGGTGGAACAGGTCCATCGCGAAGACGCAAATTGCGCCGCAGATCACGCCCCGACCCCACATCGAGAAGCCGCGTGAAACACCGAATCTAGGGGGGTGAACGCACGCATGTCGCTCCCCATAATGATTTGTGCACGGAGTGCCGCGAACCGATGCATCGAGTGAACACAAGCGCTGAAAACATCACGAACGCATCGGCGCCGGCCACGCTCTGCGACTGCTGACCGAGTGGATACTGACGCCTCGGTACGCCGCTCGAAAAAACAAGGCAAAGCGCACGGTTCGCTCGCACGAGGCGAGTGGGTTGCGCAGGCTTCGAGATCGACGGACTGGACCCTTCTGGACTGGCACCAATGATTCAATCCGATTCGCACGAGTCTCGCAACGTCGCCCCTGCCCCGCCACCCCTTTCTCACTGGCTGCGAGAAGCGGCGCGACACC
This sequence comes from Methylibium sp., assembly GCA_031382215.1. Taxonomy (GTDB): domain Bacteria; phylum Pseudomonadota; class Gammaproteobacteria; order Burkholderiales; family Burkholderiaceae_C; genus LGRD01. The sequence goes on along the minus strand of JANMYQ010000379.1, from coordinate 4,087 downwards.
TTCCGCAGGCTTGTGCCATCCAGACTGCACAAAAGCAACTCAGCTACGCCGAACTGTTGGCCTCTGTCGAAGCGCTGGCCAACCGTTTGCGTGCCGGTGGTTTCGTGCCGGGCGACCGTATCGGCATCGCTGCAATCCGTTCGATCGACACGATCGTCGCGATCCTCGCCACCATTGATGCCGGCCTGGGCTACATGCCGCTGGACCTGAACTACCCCGCCGACCGCCTGCAGGCGATGCTCGAAGACGCCGCGCCGCGCGTGGTGCTGGGCGAACCCGATGCGCTGGCCCAATTGCGCGCCGCGGTGGGCCACTTCCCGACGCTCGACCAGCCCGCCCCGGCCCGCGAGATGCCGCACGCGGCCACACCCGACCTGAGCTATGTGTTGTTCACGTCCGGCTCGACCGGCCGGCCCAAGGGCGTGGCGATGGGCGCGCTGCCGCTGCGTCACCTGATCCAGTGGCACGCCACCCACGCGCGCCTGGGCCAGGCCGCGCGCGTGCTGCAGTTCGCGCCGCTGTCGTTCGACGTGCACTTCCAGGAAATCTTCTCGACCCTTGCCTGCGCCGGCACGCTGGTGCTGGTGCCCGAAGCGCAACGGCGCGACCCGGCACTGCTGCTGGCCGCGCTGGTCGAACACCGCGTCGAACGCATCTTCGTGCCCTACGTGGCGCTGCAGATGATTGCCGATGCCGCGCGCGAGCACGCACCTGCAGCCTTGCGCGACGTGGTGAGCGCCGGTGAACAACTGCAGGTCACGCCGGCGATCCGCTCGCTGTTCGTGCGCCTGCCGGGCGCCGAACTGCACAACCACTACGGCCCGACCGAAAGCCACGTGGTCACCGCACACGAGTTGCGCGGCAACCCGGCCGCGTGGCCCGAGATCCCGCCGATCGGCCTGCCGCTGCCGCATGTGCGGCTGGCACTGATCAATGCACAGACGGAGCAAGGAAGCGGCGACACGACCGGCGAGCTGCTGCTCGGCGGCGACACGCTGGCCAGCGGCTACCTCGGCCGCCCCGAGCTGACTGCCGAGCGCTTCCGCAGCGACTTCGAAGGCCTGCCCGAGCGCTGGTACGTCACCGGCGACCTGGTGCGCCGCGACGCCGCCGGCGTGTGCACCTACCTCGGCCGTGCCGACCAGCAGTTGAAGGTCGACGGCTTCCGCATCGAGCCGGGAGAGATCGAGATCGCGATGATGGCGCACGACGCCATCAAGGACGCGGTGGTGACCGCACCTGATCTGCCCGGCGTCGGCAAACAACTGATCGCGCACATCGTTATGCGCGACGGCGCCGCGAGCGACGCGAGCGCGCTGATCACGCAACTGCGCGCGCACCTGCGCGGCTGCCTGCCGGAGTACATGGTGCCGGTGCGTTTCGTCACGCTGGATCGCCTGCCCACCACGCCGAGCGGCAAGATCGACCGCAAGGCGCTGCCGCTGCCGGTGCTCGAGTCCACGGTACCCACATCGAACGACCCGTTGGTGGTCACGCGCACGCTCTGGCAAGAGCTGCTGGGCCTGCCGCAGATCGGCGATGAACAGAACCTGTTCGACCTGGGCGCGCGTTCGTTGCTGGTGATGCGCTTTGTCACGCGGCTGAAGGACCTGAACATCAAGGGCGTCAGCGTGGCCGACGTCTACGACCGGCCGACCGTCGCCGGCATCGCCGCCGCGATGGGCGGGCAGCCGCAGGCGCGCAAGAAGCAGCGCAGCGCGCCAACCGAGGCCACCACGGGCATCGCGATCATCGGCATGGCCTCGCGCACGCCGGGCTCGTCCGACCTCGAGACCTTCTGGCAGAACCTGCTGGGCGGGCAGGAAGGCATCCGTCACTTCGCCTTGAACGAGGTCGATCCGAGCATTCCCGATTCGGTCCGCAGCCGGCCCAACTTCGTCGCGGCGCACGGCGTTCTGGCTGACGTGGAGCGCTTCGACGCGCCGTTCTTCGGCATCTCGGCGCGCGAAGCGACGATGCTCGACCCGCAGCAGCGCTTGATGCTGGAGATGTGCGCGTCGGCGCTGGAGCATGCGGCCATCGATCCGTCACGCACCGACGCACGCATCGGCGTCTACGCCGGCACCGGCAACAACGCCTATGCCCACGCGCTGCGGCAGGAGCAGCCCGAGTTGATCCACCAGTACGGCGAGTTCGCCACCATGCTGGCGAGCGAGAAGGACTACGTCGCCACCCGCGTGGCCAACCGCTTGAACCTGAACGGCCCGGCGTTGGCCATCCACACCGCCTGCTCGACCAGCCTGGTTGCCGTGGCGCAGGCCTGGCATGCGCTGGCCAGCGGCCAGTGCGACGTGGCGCTGGCGGGCGGCGCCAACGTGGTGGTGCCGCAGATCAACGGTTACCTGCACGTCGAAGGCGGCATGGAGTCGGCCGACGGCCACTGCCGCCCCTTCGACGCCGACGCCAGCGGCACCGTGTTCGCCAGTGGCGGCGGTGTGGTGGTGCTGCGCCGGCTTGAAGACGCGATCACCTCGGGCGACACGATCTATGCGGTGATCCGCGGCGTCGGCCTCAACAACGACGGCGGCGACAAAGCCAGCTTCACCGCGCCCAGTGTGAGCGGCCAGGCTGGTGCGATCCGCATGGCGCTTGAGCACGCCCAGGTCAACGCGCGCAGCATCGGCTACGTCGAAGCGCACGGCACCGGCACCTCGCTGGGCGACCCGATCGAAGTGGCGGCGCTGACCCGTGCATGGCGCGAAGACACCGACGACAGCGAGTTCTGCGGCATCGGCTCGGTCAAGAGCAACATCGGCCACATGGCCGCCGGCGCGGGGGTGGTGGGGCTCATCAAGGCCGCGCTGGCGCTGCACCGCGAGGTCATTCCCGGCACCTTGCACTTCCGCAAATCCAACCCGCAGATCGACTTTGCCGCCACGCCGTTCAAGGTGGTCGCACACAACACGCCCTGGCCGCGCTCCACGCAAGCGCGTCGGGCTGCGATCAGCTCGTTCGGCGTCGGCGGCACCAACGCGCATGTGGTGATCGAAGAAGCGCCGGTGCTGGCGCAGCAGGCTGCCGAACAAGACAAGCGCGAGTTCGTGCTGCCGCTGTCGGCGCGCACCTCTGAAGCGGCGCTGCAGCGCGCGCGCGACCTGGCCGACCACCTGGAACGCCACCCCGAACTGGCGCTGGCCGATGTGGCCGCCACGCTGATGCGCGGCCGCAAGCCGATGGCGCAACGCCTGAGCGTCGTCGCCGCCAGCGTGGCCGACGCGGTGAGCGCGCTGCGCGCCGCCAAGAGTTCGGTCGCGGCACTCCAGAAGCCGCGCCTGGTGTTTCTGTTTCCGGGCCAAGGGTCGCAACACCCCGGAATGGTGCGCGGCCTGTACGACGAGGCGCCCGCCTTCCGCGAAGCGCTCGACCGCTGCCTGGAAATCGCACACAAGGCGCTCGGCGTCGATCTGCGCGGCTGGCTCGTATCAGCCGACCCGACCGATCCCGGCGTCGCGCAATCGCTCGCCGAAACGCGCTACGCGCAGCCGGCGCTGTTCAGCGTGTCGTACGCACTCGCCGCGTGGCTCGACAGCGTGGGTCTGCAGCCCGACGCGATGATCGGCCACAGCATCGGTGAATACGCCGCGGCCTGCCATGCCGGCGTGTTTTCGCTCGAAGACGCGATGACCGCGGTGCTCGCGCGCGGCCAGGCGATGTTCGACCAGCCGCGCGGCGCCATGCTGGCCGTGCGCACCGGCACCGACGCGCTGCAGCCGCTGTTGCCGGCAGGGGTCGAAATCGCCGGTGCCAATGCGCCCACGCTGACGGTCGTGGCCGGCAGCCACGACGCGATCGACGCCTTTGCGAAGCAGCTCGAAGCCAAGGACATCGGCACGACCAAGTTGCGCGTTTCGCATGCCTTCCACAGCGCTTCGATGGACGGCGCGCTGCCGCTCGTCGCGCAGGCCCTGCAACGCGCCAGCCTGCAGGCGCCGAAGTCGGTTGTCTACTCATGCATCAGCGGCGCGCCGCTGCAGGCGTTTGAGGCGACCGACCCGCGGTACTGGGCACGCCAGGTGCGCGCGCCGGTGCAGTTCAGCCGCGCCGTCGCGGCCGAACTGGCCAAGGG
>JANMYQ010000359.1:0-2008 GCA_031382215.1 Methylibium sp. | reverse complement strand
ACGAACACCGGCCCGGTCAGGATGTGGCCGGGCAGGTGGCGCGGGCTGCGCGCATGGATGTCGTGCAGTTCCGGCGGCACGTGAAAGCCGGCCGGCGGCAAGGCCTCGGGCCCGCCGCTGACGGTGTCGACGGTGAGCTGGTCACCGCTGCGCAGCCGCAGCACCGGCGCCATCGCCGCGTCGAACAGGCCCCAATGGCAGGTCTCGACCGAGGCCCGCAGGTGGTGGCTCGTCATGGCCGCACCGCGATCAGGTCGATCTCGACCAGGCCGCCGCGCGCCAGCCCGGTGACGCCGACGGTGGTGCGCGCGGGCCGCCGGTCGGCCGCAAAGAAGCTCGCATAGTGCGCGTTCATGGCCGCGTAGTCGCGCTCGAACTCGGTCAGGAACACACGTGCGCTGACCACGTGTTCCAGCCCCAGCCCCAGGCCGCGCAGCACACGCTGCAGGTTGTCCATCACCTTGGCGGTCTGCGCGACGATGCCGTCGGGCAGCGGCAGGCTGTCGTCGTCGGGGTCGGTGGCCAGCTGGCCGGTGACGAACACGAAGCCACCGGCCTCGACGGCATGGCTGTAGGGCGCGACCGGCCGGGGTGCGCCGGCGAGCAGGTGGAACAGGGGTGTCATCGGGCGACCTTCGGGTGGGCTTGGGGTGTGGTCATCGGTCAGGCGGCAATGCTCGTGCCTGGCGGCGCGGTGCCGGCGTAGCGCAACAGGAACTGGCGCGCGCGCTCGGTGCCGGGCGCGCCGAAGAAGGCGTCGGGCGTGCCCGTTTCCACCACCACGCCGCGGTCCATGAAGATCACGCGGCTGGCGGCCTCGCGCGCAAACGCCATCTCGTGCGTGACGACGACCATCGTCATGCCGGCGCCGGCCAGGTCGCGCATCACCGCCAGCACCTCGCCCACCAGCTCGGGGTCGAGCGCGCTGGTGGGCTCGTCGAACAGCAGCAGTGCCGGTTTCATCGCCAGCGCGCGGGCGATGCCCACCCGCTGCTTCTGGCCGCCCGACAGGCGCGCCGGGAACACATCCTTCTTGTCGAACAGGCCGACCCGCCGCAGCAGCGCCTCGGCCTCGGCACGCACCTCGTCGGCCGGCCGGCGCTGCACGTGCAGCGGGGCTTCCACCACGTTCTGCAGCACCGTCAGGTGCGGCCACAGCGCGAAGTGCTGGAACACCATGCCGATGCGGGTGCGCACCCGGGCCAGCTCGCGGTCGTTCATCACCACGCCGCCGTTCGAGATGCCGACCGGCTCGCCGTCGAGCAGCACCCGGCCGCTGTCGGGCCGTTCGAGCCAGTTGATGCAGCGCAGCAGGGTCGACTTGCCCGAGCCCGACGGGCCGAGCAGGCACACCGTTTCGCCGCGGGCGACGCTGAAGCTGATGTCGTCCAGCACCTGCAGGCTGCCGAAACGCTTGCTCAGGCCGGCCACGTTGAGGATGGGCGGCGCGGCCAACGCCGGCGCGGCCGCCCCGATCGAGGCGGTGCCGATGCTCATCGGCGTGCCTGCGCCATGCGGCCGATGCCTGCCACGCCGGCTTCCACCACCAGGCACAGCGCCCAGTACAGCAGCACCGCCGCCACGAAGGCCGCAAACGGCACGTAGTGGCGTGACTGGATGGAGCTGGCCGCGTGCGTGAGTTCGGGCAGCGCGATGATGGTCAGGAAGGCGCTGTCCTTGATGATCTGGATGACCTGGTTGCCCACCACCGGGCCGGCCGACAGCAGCAGCGGCGGCAGCACGATGCGGCGCAGCAGCGTCAGCCCGGTGTAACCGAAGGCCAGGCCGGCCTCGATGCCGGCACGCGGCTGGGCCGCCCAGGCGCCGCGCAGGATCTCGGCCATGTAGGCGCTGTGGTACAGCGCCAGCGCTGCCAGGCCGGCGCTCCAGTTGTCCAGCCGCAGGCCGATCGACGGCAGGCCGTAGTAGACGATGTAGGCGAACAGCAGGAAGGGCGTGCAGCGCAGCGCGTCGACACCGGCCCGCGCGGCCAGCGCCACGCCGCGCG
>JANMYQ010000346.1:0-21777 GCA_031382215.1 Methylibium sp. | reverse complement strand
CGCGTGCCGCTGGTGGCGCGTTTGCCGATCGGCATCTGGTCGGCCTCGGCGGCGCAGCATTCGCAGTCGCTCGAGGCCTGGTTCGCGCACCTGCCCGGCCTGGTGGTGGCCACGCCCGCCACGCCGCAAGACAACTACTCGCTGTTGAAAGCCAGCCTGGCCTCGGGCGACCCGGTGATCTACATGGAGCACAAGGAGCTGTGGGGCGCCGAAGGGCCGGTGGACACCACGCTCGAAGTGCCGCTCGGCCAGGCGAACCTGCTGCGCAAGGGCAGCGACCTGACGATCGTCACCTGGTCGCGCGGCGTCGCACCCACCTTGCAAGCGCTCGACCTCGACGCGCTGAAGGGCGTACACGCCGACGTGCTGGACCTGCGCACCCTGTGGCCCTGGGACCAGCGCGCGGTGTTCGAGTCGGCCGCCAAGACCGGCCGGCTGCTAGTCGTGCACGAGGCCGTTCAAGTGGCCGGCTTCGGCGCCGAAGTCGCCGCCAGCGCGGCGCAGGCCACCGGCTGCCGCGTCGCCCGGCTGGGTGCGCCGCGCATCCCGGTCGGCTATGCGCAGGTGCTCGAAAACGAGTCGCGCCTGACTGCGGAGAAAATAGCGGCAGCCGCGCTGGCGCTGCTGGGCACTGCCCGATAGCCCCTCGCTTACCCACATCGCTTTCCCACATTCAAAACAGGAGACTCACCATGACCCTTGCCCCCCACCCCACCCGCCGCAGCCTGATCACCGGCACTGCCGCCGCCGGCGCGCTCGCCAGCATCGGCGCACCGGTGTTCGCGCAGAGCGCCGAGTTCACCTTCAAGTGGGCCAACAACATCCCGGCCACGCACCCGTCGACGATCCGCGTGCGCGAGGCCGCCGAGGCGATCAAGAAGGACAGCAACGGCAAGATCGACATCCAGGTGTTCCCGAACAACCAGCTCGGCGGCGACACCGACATGCTGAGCCAGGTGCGCTCGGGCGCGATCGACTTCTTCCCGCTGTCGGGCCTGATCCTGCAGACGCTCGTGCCGCTGGCCGGCATCAACGGCCTGGCCTTCGCGTTCAAGGACTACGAGACAGTGTGGAAGGCGATGGACGGCGAACTCGGCGCGTTCATCCGCGCGGCCATCGCCAAGGTCAACCTGCACAGCTTCGACCGCATCCTCGACAACGGCTTCCGCAACATCACCACCAGCACCAAGCCCATCAACACCGCGGCCGACCTGCAGGGCTTCAAGATCCGCGTGCCGGTGAGCCCGCTGTGGACGTCGATGTTCAAGGCCTTCGGCTCGGCGCCCACCGGCATCAACTTCAGCGAGGTGTACTCGGCCCTGCAGACCAAGGTGGTCGAGGGGCAGGAGAACCCGCTCGCGATCATCGACATCGCCAAGCTGTACGAAGTGCAGAAGTTCGTGTCGATGACCGGCCACATGTGGGACGGCCAGTGGATCCTGGCCAACGGCAAGCGCTGGGCTGGCGTGCCGGCCGATCTGCAGGCGCTGATCACCAAGCACGTGACCGAGGCGGTGATGAAGCAGCGCGACGACATCCGCCGCCTGAACAACGGCCTGGAAGCGCAGCTCAAGGCCAAGGGCATGACGTTCAACTACCCCGACGTGAAGAGCTTCCGCGACGCGCTGTCCAAGGCCGGCTTCTACAAGGAGTGGCGCGGCAAGTTCGGCGACGAGGCGATGGCCAAGCTCGAGAAATACTCCGGCAAGCTGGCGTGAAGATGACTTACCCCCTCTCCCCCTGGGAGAGGGCAGGGGTGAGGGCGCGCCCGTGACCGCGCCCACACCGGAGGCGGCCGCACCACTCGCCCTGCCCGGCCGCCTGGCCAACCGCCTGATGCAGCCCCTCGAAGTGGTCAGTGCGCTGCTGCTGACCGTGATCGTGGTGTTGCTGTTCACCGGCGTCGTCGCCCGCTACGCCTTCTCGCTCCCCGTGATCTGGATCGACGAGGTCGCGTCACTCTCCTTCCTGTGGCTGGCGATGCTCGGCTCGGTGATCGCGATGCACCGCAACGAGCACCTGCGCCTGACGTTGGTGGTGGAGAGGGTTCCGGAACACCTGCGCGGCTACGTGCAGGCGTTCGCGCTGTGCGCGGTGGCCGCCACCTTGCTGGCGCTGGCGCCGCAGGCCATCGAATACGCCAAGGACGAATGGGCCATTCACACGCCCGAACTCGACCTGCCCAACAGCTTCCGCGTCTCGGCCATCCCGTTCGGCGTGATCGCGATGCTCGTGCTGATCGCGTCGTTTGCGCTGCGCACCGTCACGCTCAAGCAGCTCGTCACCGCCGCCCTGGTGATGGGCGTGCTGGCCGCTGCCTGCTGGGCCGGCTCGGCACAACTGAAGCAGCTCGGCTCGTGGAACCTGGTGATCTTCCTCGGCCTGCTGGTGGCGGTGTGCCTGGCGGCGGGCGTGCCGATCGGCTTCTGCTTCGGCCTGGCCACGCTCGCGTACCTGGGCTTTTCGACCAACACGCCGCTCACCGTGGTGGTGAGCCGCATGGACGAAGGCATGAGCAGCATCATCCTGGTGTCGGTGCCGATCTTCGTGCTGCTGGGCTGCGTGCTCGACAGCACCGGCATGGGCAAGGCCATCGTCGACGTGCTGGCATCGCTGCTCGGCCACATCAAGGCCGGCATGTCGTACGTGCTGCTCGGTTCGCTGTTCATCGTGTCGGGCATATCGGGCTCCAAGGTGTCCGACATGGCCACGGTCGCCCCCGCCCTGTTCCCCGAGATGAAGCGCCGCGGCCACAAACCGCGCGAGATGATCGCGCTGCTCGCCACCGGCGCCGCGATGGCCGACACCGTGCCGCCGAGCATCGTGCTGATCGTGCTGGGCTCGGTGGCCGGTGTGTCGATCGCCGGGCTGTTCCAGAGCGGTTTCGTCGTCGCGATGGTGCTGCTGGCCGCGCTGCTGGTGCGGGCGCGCTGGAAGGCGCGCCACGAAGTGATGGACGGCGTGAAGCGCGCACCCTGGGCCACGGTCGGCAAGCTGATCCTCATCGCCGCGCCCGCGTTGGTGCTGCCCTTCCTGATCCGGGGCGCGGTGGGCAACGGCGTGGCCACCGCCACCGAGGTCTCGACCATCGCCGTGCTGTACGCACTGCTGATCGGCAAGTGGCTCTACGGCGGCCTGAGCGCCCGGCAGGTCTACAAGATGCTGGTCGACACCGCCGCGCTGAGCGGCGCGATCCTGCTGATCCTGGGCACCGCATCGGGCATGGCCTGGGCGATTGCGCAGAGCGGCGTGATCCAGCAACTCTCCAACTTCCTGACCACGCTGCCCGGCGGCCCCATCGCCTTCCTGGCCGTGACGATCGTGGTGTTCCTGGTGCTCGGCTGCATCCTGGAGGGCCTGCCCGCCATCCTGCTGCTCGCGCCCATCATGTTCCCGATCGCCAAGAAGCTCGGCATCCACGACATCCACTACTCGATGGTCGTCGTCGTCGCCATGAACATCGGCCTGATGATGCCCCCCATCGGCGTCGGCTTCTACGTCGCCTGCCGAATCGGCGACGCGTCACCCGACGACGTGATGGGCGCGATCTGGCCGTATTTGCTGGCGCTGCTGGTGGGGTTGGTGGTGATTGCGGGGGTGCCTTGGATTTCTACGGTGGCGCTTTGAGGTTGGGCATTCGCTCTGGTCGTTGAGTTGCGCTGACTGCGCCTACTTCGACCGTCTGCGCGAGCCGAGGCCATTGGGCGGGTAACTCCGCTCATGTCCTCCGGGCTGGAGTACCGTCCCTCCCCCTGATATTGTTTAGCCAGCTTCTGTTTCGCCAAAGGAAGCCCGTGCAGACGACCCCGATCTCCCCCTTGGGACGATGAGCCCGCAGTAAAGACTGGGGCGCTGGACGGATTCCACGCAGTAGCTCGATCGGTGTCTTGGGAAGCGGCCGGACTGGTGCCGGCAGCTTTACTTCGCTGCGTCACCCACCCAACGCCCTCGGCTGGATACGATCAAGCTTGTGGATGCCTTGAGCGACAGACTCGGTCTCGCTGCGCGTCCAATGGTATTGCGATTCCCACCGTTCGGCGGCTGCCCTTGATAGCATTACCCTGGAATCGAACCGGGAGGATGCGTGAGCACAGTGTCGATTGCGAAGGCCAAGCTAGCTGCCATACAGCAGGCAGTTCGGGGCGCGCTGATCGACTATTCAGGCGACATCTATAAGCCGGGGGAGGTCAAACAATACTTCCATCAGGCAGCTATTCACCTACAGGTTCTGAAAGCCCAGGCGCCTGAGTGGTTCGCTGACTTTCATGACTGGCCGCTCGATGCAGAAGCTGTATTTGGCCCAATCAACGGTCGGCCAGCATTCCCACACTATTCCAGGCGGCAAATGCAGCAGCTCGCCCGTGACATAGACCAAGTCTTTCAGATTCTTGCGAACAGCGACCTGGCAAGCCCCGCCGAAGCCGTAGCAATGGCTCTTCGTCGAGTCTTCATCACTCACGGCAGGTCGAAGGACTGGTTCGAGGTGCAGGCCTACATCGAGCGGGACCTCAAGCTCACGACGATGGAACTGGGCCAAGAACCAAGTGGTGGGAAAACCGTCATCGAGAAGTTAGAGGCCGGATCGGCCCAGTGCGACAGTGCGGTCATCGTCATGACTGGCGACGACACCGATTCGGTGGGCGTTGTGCGCGCTCGTGAGAACGTGATGCACGAGATCGGTTACTTCCACGGCAAGTACGGCCGGTCGCACGTGGTGCTGTTGCACGAAGACGGGGTGAATGTGCCGGCAAACCTTGCTGGCATCGTCTACGTGCCGTACCCCAAGGGCTACGCTAGCGCGGCGTTCGGAGTGATGGCACGTGAGCTGAAAGCGATCTACGATCGGGAACGATGACCGCGAGGAGCTATTGATGAAGGTCTTCCTAAGTTGGTCCGGTGAGCGCAGCAAGGCGGTTGCAGAGTACCTCCAAGGGTGGCTCCAAAGCGTCATCCAGTCGATTGAGCCTTGGTTCTCGCCCGACGACATTAAGAAGGGCTCGCCCTGGTTGGCGGAACTGAATAGCGAACTTGAGGCGCACAGCGTCGCCATCATCTGCCTAACTCTGGAGAATCGAACAGCTCCCTGGCTGCTGTTCGAGGCTGGCGCGCTCTCAAAGGCGTTGAAGGACAAGGCATTCGTCTGCCCGCTACTGATTGGATTGGAACCGGCCGACGTCCAAGACCCCCTCGCTCAGTTCCAGTTGACGCGCACAACAAAGGAGGAGATCCGAAGGCTGCTTCTGACGATCAACGGGCGGATGGAAAGACCTCTATCTAAGGACCGACTCGATGAGTCCTTTGAACTACGTTGGCCTCGGCTTGAGACCAAGCTGTCGGAGATTGCGGCTCAGGGAACATCTGCTCCAAGCGCAAAACGACCGAAGGATGACATCCTGGCTGAGATCCTGGAGCAGGTTCGGAATCAAGGGAGACGCTTGGACGTATTGCTCGACGGGGACCGTGACTTGGCGGACCGCGATCTTGCAAGGTCTTCCTTGTCGCGGGCGCTCGGCGACTATGCGTCGAAGGGCGCTCTGAGCGAACTTATGGGCTTGACTCGAAAAACGCAGCCACCACCTCCTCCTCCGCGTCCGCTTGGCTCGTTTGCTTCGGGTCCTCGACCTACGAAGAATCCGCCGCCAGCAGCGGCAGGCCCGTCGAAGGGGACGAAACGGTAAATTGCATCTGAGCCCTTGCCTACCCAGGCCCGATCAGATGACGACGCCGAAGGATCGGAGTGGCGGGGCGCTTTGCGCAGCGAGGTAAAGGAGGAGAGCCGGTACTCCGGCTCGGGGGACACTCGCGGAGCAGAGTGCCCCGGCGGTCCGATCTCGCACAAACCGTGACCAGAATTCGCGGCGCAGTACGCGGGCATCGCACCAAGCGGCTCGCGCCCGATGGGTGCAGCGCAACCGCGCCACACCCAACCGAAATCACCCCATGAACGCCGCCAACTCCGCGTTGAACTTGGTCGGGTTCTCCACAAACATGAAGTGCGACCCCAGCTCGCTCTCGCTGAAGATCGACAACTTCGCCCCCGGCACCTGGGTCGACTCCCACGCCACGCAGGTGTGCGGCACCAGGCTGGACTTGCCGCCGATGAAGAGGGTGGGCGTCTTGATGCGCGGCAGCACGTCGCGCCAGTCCTGGTGGCAGTGGTTGTAGAGCAGTTCGGCGGCGGCGCGGCGGGGCATCTTCAGGTTCAGGTCGACGATCCACTGCAGTTGGTCGGCGGGCATCTTCTCGGTCACCATGGACTTGAGGAAGCCGGCGGTGGTGGGCACGCCGTCGGGGCCGGCCAGGGCGGCGGCGGTTGCGGTCACGCTCTCGGGGGTGAAGATGGGGCCGTAGTCGGCCACCTGCTGCGGCGTCCAGGCCGGGTCGGTGGTCAGGAAGGAGGCCTGGTCGCAGAACACGTAGCGCGCGATGCGCTGCGGGCCGAACAGGTCGTGGTGGCACCACAGCACCGAGCAGCCCATCGAGTGGCCGAGGATGGTCACGTCCTTCAGCTCCAGTTGCTCCAGCACGTCGTGCACGTCCTTGGCCAGGCGCTGGATGCGGTAGCCGTGGCCGGGCTTGTCGGAGTCGCCGTGGCCGCGCATGTCGACCGCGATCACGCGGTACTTGTCGGCCAGGCCTTCGAGCTGGAACTTGAACTGTTCGGCGGTCTGCGACCAGCCGGGGATCAGCACCAGCGTCTTGGCGCCGCTGCCGGCTTGCAGCACGTTGAGGCGGGTGCCGTCGTTGACGGTGACGGATGTTTTCTGGATCTGCATGTCGTCTCCTCCGGTGGGTCGCACGCGACGTGCGTGCGTTCGGGCGGATCGTAGACCTGCGCTCCAGCGCTGTGTGCGTCGCGCGCGCCGCGGTGTCACTATGTGGACCGGGGCTTTCCCTTGCCCGCCAGCGCGGTGATGGCCTTGCTCGCCAGCATCATGCGGTTGCCCAGGTCGGCGCAGCGCGCCGCGCCGAGGCGCGACTTGATGGCGGTGAGGCTGATCGACGCCACCGGCTGGCCCTCGGTGTCGAACACCACGGTGCCGACGGCCCAGCTGTCGGCCAGCACCAGCCCCGGGACCACGCAGTAGCCGCGTTCGCGCGCGCCGGCCACCATGCGCCAAATGGCGTCGTCGGTGCAGCGCGGGTAGCGCTCGGCGCGCAGCGTGGCGCTGCGGGCCAGCACGTCGGTGATGTCGGCGTCGGCCAGCGCGGCGAGCATCGCGCAACTGCCGGCGCCCACGCCGAGCGGGAAGCGGTCGCCAGGCTTCTGCACGTGGCTGCGGAGTGGAAAGTCACCCTCGTCGCGTGACAGGCAGATGCTCTCGTCGCCATGCCGCACGGTGAAGAACACGGTGTCGCCCGACTCAGCCGCCAAGGTGCGCAAGGCCGGCGCGGCCAGGCGCTGCAACTGGTAGCTGGGCTCGGCGGCCAGGCCGGCGGCAAAGGCTTCGGGGCCGAGGCGGTAGCGGCCCGAGGCGCGGTCGTGCAGCACGAAGCCTTCGTCCACCAAGGTGCGCGTCAGGCGGATGGCGGTGGACTTGCTCAGCTCCACGCGCCGGCAGATCTCGCCCATGCGCAGGCCGGCGGGGCCGATGCGCGTGAGCAGGCGCAGCACCCCCAGGCCGCGGCGCAGCGTTTGCGCGCCGGGCATTTCGGTATCGGCAGTCGGCTTGGCAGGCGGCTTGGCAGGCATGGCCGCGGCTCGGTGGGTGGCTCGCCTGGCTGCGGGTCAGCTACTCCGCGGCTGCCGGTTTGAATCAGCCCTCGCGCCGCAGCGTCGGCAGGCCCACGCCGCTGGCGTCGAAGCCGCCGTCCACCGCCAGCACCTGGCCGTTCACGTAGCTTGCGGCCGGGCTGCACAAGAAGCCGACGGCGTTCGCAATCTCGGCCGGCGTGCCGTAGCGGTTGAGCGGGATCGCGTCGAAGTAGTCGGAGATGATCGACGTGCTGTGCACCGCCTTGGCCATCTCGGTTTCCACCGGGCCGGGCGCGATGGCGTTGACTCGTATGCCGGCGTTGCCCAGCTCGCAGGCCTGCTGCTTGGTCAGGTGAATCAGCGCACCCTTGCTGGTGCCGTAGGCCACGCGCAAGGTGCTGGCGCGCAGGCCCGAAATCGACGCGATGTTGACGATTGCGCCGCCTCCCGTGCGCAGCATCACCGGCGCGAAGGCCTGCGTGCACAAGAAGGCGCCGTCGAGGTTGGTGCTCATGACAAAGCGCCATTCTTCGAAGCTGGTTTTCAGGATCGGCTTGAACACCGCCACGCCGGCGTTGTTGACCAGCGCATCGACGCGGCCGAAGCGACCGAGCACGGCTTCGACCGCCGCGTCCACCTGGTCCGGCTTGGACACATCGGTGTGCGACGCGAACACGCGCTCGGGGTCGTTCAGCGCGGTGTTGGTGCGGGCCAGCGTCTGCGCGTCGATGTCGAGCAGCGCCACACGGTGGCCTTGTGCCAGGAACATCTGCGCCACGGCCAGGCCGATGCCGCGCGCACCGCCGGTGACAACGGCGACGGGGGTGGTGGAAGAGGTTGGGGTCATCGGTGTCTCCAATCGAATGTGGCCGGATTGTCGATCAGGCACGAGCGGGTGGCACCGCTGCGGTGGCTCCAAGGCCACATGGTGGACCCATTTTGATCTCGGCGGACGCGCGCAATGCCCTCGGTCTTGATGCCTTCTTGATGCGGTACAGCCGAATCTCTACGCCGACTTGATGGGCCCGTCCCTAAGCTCCATCGCATCCAAATCTTTCAAGGTGTGCATCGATGACTTGGCTCTACGTGCTTGCCGGTTCAGCCTCGCTGGGGCTGCTGGTCTATCTGGTCTATGCCCTGCTCCGGGCCGAGGAATTCTGATGAACGCCCAAGCCTGGATGCTGCTCGCGACCTACCTCGCCGTGCTGTTGCTGCTGGCCTGGCCGCTGGGCCGCTGGCTCGTCGCCGTGGCAGACGGGACCTTGCCGCGCTGGATGGCGCCGTTCGCCGCGATCGAGCGCGGCCTGTACCGGCTGGCGGGCGTGCAGCCTGATGCGGGCATGGGCTGGCGTCAGTACGCGATCGCGCTGGTCGCCTTCAACTTCGCCGGGGTGCTGGCGGTGTATGCGCTGCAGCGCCTGCAAGGCGTGCTGCCGCTCAACCCGGCAGGCTTGGCCGGCATCAGTGCCGACTCGGCATTCAACACCGCCGTCAGCTTCGTCAGCAACACCAACTGGCAGGGCTATTCGGGCGAAAGCACGATGAGCTATCTGACGCAGATGCTCGCACTGACGGTGCAGAACTTCTTCTCGGCGGCAACAGGCATCGTGGTGGTCATCGCGCTGATCCGCGGCTTCGTCGGGCGCTCGTCCACGTCCATCGGCAACTTCTGGGTCGACGTGACGCGCGTGACGCTGTACGTGCTGCTGCCGCTGTCGCTGGTGTTCGCGCTGTTCCTGGTGAGCCAGGGCGTGATCCAGAACTTTTCGGCCTACCTGCAGGTCGCGCCGCTGGACGCGACCGCCGGCCCGCAGACGCTGGCGATGGGGCCGGTCGCGTCGCAAGAGGCGATCAAGATGCTGGGCACCAACGGCGGCGGCTTCTTCAACGCCAACTCGGCGCACCCGTTCGAGAACCCGAGCGCGCTGACGAACTTCACGCAGATGCTGTCCATCTTCCTGATCCCGACGGCGCTGGTGCTCATGTTCGGCCGCATGGTGGGCGACATGCGCCAGGGCTGGGCGGTGCTGGCGGCGATGACGCTGATCTTTGTGGTGGCGGTGGTCGTCGTGATCTCCCAGGAGCAGCAAGGCAACCCGCTGCTGGCTGCGCTGGGCGCCGACCAGGGCCTGAGCGCCACGCAGCCCGGCGGCAACATGGAAGGCAAGGAAGCGCGCTTTGGCATCGCCGCCACCGGCCTGTTCGCGGCCATCACCACGGCCGCGTCGTGCGGCGCGGTGAACGGCATGCACGACTCGTTCACGCCACTGGGCGGCGCGGTGCCGCTGGTGCTGATGCAGCTCGGCGAGGTGGTCTTCGGCGGCGTGGGCAGCGGCCTGTACGGCATGCTGATCTTCGCGATCCTGGCGGTGTTCATCGCGGGCCTGATGATCGGCCGCACGCCCGAATACCTGGGCAAGCGCATCGAGATCTTCGAAATGAAGATGACCTCGATCGCCATCCTCGTCACGCCCCTGCTGGTGCTGGGCGGTGCTGCCGTGGCGGTGCTGGCCGATGCGGGCCGGGCCGGCATCGCCAACCCCGGCGCGCACGGCTTCTCCGAAATCCTCTACGCCTTCACGTCGGCCGGCAACAACAACGGCAGCGCCTTTGCCGGCCTGTCGGCCAACACGCCGTTCTACAACGTGGTGCTGGCGGTGGTGATGGGCCTGGGCCGCTTCGGCGTGATCGTGCCGGTGCTGGCCATCGCCGGCTCGCTGGCCGGCAAGAAGCGCATGGCCGTCACCGCCGGCACGCTGCCCACGCACGGCCCGCTGTTCGTCGCGCTGCTGATCGGCACGGTGCTGCTGGTCGGCCTGCTGAACTACGTGCCCGCGCTGGCCTTGGGGCCGGTGGTCGAGCACCTGATGTTGTGGCACCCGAAGTGAAGCCACAGGACACCATCATGACCACCGACAAGAAATCCTTCTCCCTGCTCGACCCGGCGCTGATCAAGCCCGCGATCGCCTCGGCCTTCGGCAAGCTGGACCCGCGCGTGCAATGGCGCAACCCGGTGATGTTTGTCGTGTACGTCGGCAGCATCCTGACCACCGTGTTGTGGGTGCAGGCGCTGGGCGGCGCGGGTGAAGCGCCACAAAGCTTCATCCTGGCCATCGCCGTGTGGCTCTGGTTCACCGTGCTGTTCGCCAACTTCGCCGAGGCGATGGCCGAAGGGCGCAGCAAGGCGCAGGCCTCGTCGCTGCGCGGCATGAAGCGAAAGGTCATCGCCAAGAAGCTCGAACAGCCGCGGCACGGTTCGCCATGGCACCCGCAGGAGGCGGAGGAATTGCGCAAGGGCGCGGTCGTGCTGGTCGAGGCGGGTGACGTGATACCGCTCGACGGCGAGGCGATCGAAGGCGTGGCCTCGGTGGACGAGAGTGCGATCACCGGCGAGTCGGCGCCCGTCATCCGCGAATCGGGCGGCGACTTCGCATCGGTCACCGGTGGCACGCGCGTGCTGTCGGACTGGCTGGTGGTGCGTGTGGGCGTGAACCCGGGCGAGTCGTTCCTCGACCGCATGATCGCGATGGTCGAAGGTGCGAAGCGCCAGAAGACGCCGGACGAGATCGCGCTGACCATCCTGCTGGTGGCGCTGACGATCGTGTTCCTGGTCGTCACGGTGACCTTGTTGCCGTTCTCGATCTTCAGTGTCGAGGCAGCAAAGTTGGGAACGCCGGTGACCATCACCGTGCTGATCGCGCTGCTGGTGTGTCTGATCCCGACCACCATCGGCGCGCTGCTGTCAGCCATCGGCGTGGCCGGCATGAGCCGCATGATGGCGGCCAACGTGATCGCCACCTCGGGCCGCGCGGTCGAGGCTGCCGGCGACGTGGACGTGCTGCTGCTCGACAAGACCGGCACCATCACGCTGGGCAACCGCCAGGCCTCGGCCTTCGTGCCGGCCCAGGGCGTGACCGAGCAGGCGCTGGCCGACGCGGCGCAGTTCGCGTCGATGGCCGACGAGACGCCCGAGGGTCGCAGCATCACGGTGCTGGCGAAGCAGAAGTTCAACCTGCGCGAGCGTGAACTCACGGCGCAGAAGACCAGCTTCGTGCCGTTCACCGCGCAGACGCGCATGAGCGGTGTCGACATCGAAGCGGCCGACGGCTCGGTGCGCCAGTTGCGCAAGGGCGCCGGCGACGCGATCCGCAAACACGTCGAAACGCTCGGCGGCAGCTTCCCCGCCGACGTGCAGGCCGCCGCCGACGCCGTGGCGCGCAAGGGCAGCACGCCGCTCGTGGTGTCCGATGGCGCACGCGTGCTCGGCGTGGTCGAACTGAAAGACATCGTCAAGGGTGGCATCAAGGAGCGTTTTGCCGAGCTGCGCCGCATGGGCATCAAGACGGTGATGATCACCGGCGACAACCGGCTGACCGCCGCGGCCATCGCGGCCGAAGCAGGCGTCGACGACTTCCTCGCCGAAGCCACGCCAGAAGCGAAGCTGAAGATGATCCGCGACTACCAGGCCGACGGCCGGCTGGTGGCAATGACCGGCGACGGCACCAACGACGCACCCGCGCTGGCCCAGGCCGACGTGGCGGTGGCGATGAACACCGGCACACAGGCCGCCAAGGAGGCCGGCAACATGGTCGACCTGGACAGCAACCCGACCAAGCTGCTCGAGATCGTGGAGACCGGCAAGCAGTTGCTGATGACGCGCGGCTCGCTCACCACCTTCTCGATCGCCAACGATGTGGCGAAGTACTTCGCCATCATCCCGGCGGCCTTCGCCACCACCTACCCGCAACTGCAGGCGCTCGACGTGATGCAGTTGCGCAGCCCGTCGTCGGCCATCCTGTCGGCGGTGATCTTCAACGCGATCGTGATCGTGTTCCTGATCCCGCTCGCGCTCAAGGGCGTGGCGTACCGCGCCATCGGTGCGGCCGCGCTGTTGCGGCGCAACGTGCTGGTGTACGGCGTGGGTGGGCTGCTCGTGCCGTTCGTCGGCATCAAGGCGATCGACCTGCTGCTGTCGGCCGTGCACCTCGTCTGAAGGAACCTCTTCATGAACTCGATGACTCAATCCGTGGTTCGCCCGGCCCTCGTGCTGTTCGTGCTGCTGAGCGCGCTGACCGGCATCGCCTATCCGCTCGTCGTCACCGGCATCGCGCAGGTGGCGTTCCCGCACCAGGCGGCCGGCAGCCTGATCGTGCGCGATGGCAAAACCGTCGGCTCCGCGCTGATAGGGCAGAACTTCAGCGACCCGAAATACTTCTGGGGCCGCCCGTCGGCCACCGCGCCCACCCCGAACAACGCGAGTGCCTCTGGCGGCTCCAACCTGGGCCCGCTGAACCCGGCGCTGACGGAGGCCGTGAAGGGTCGCATGGAGGCACTGCGCGCCGCCGACCCTGGCAACGCGGCCGCCGTGCCGGTGGACCTGGTGACCACCTCGGCCAGCGGGCTGGATCCGCACACCAGCGTAGCGGCTGCGATGTACCAGGCCCCGCGCGTGGCCCGGGAGCGCAAGCTGCCGCTGGCACAAGTGCAGCAGCTAATAGACCAGCACGCCGAGGGCCGGCTGTTCGGTTTCCTCGGCGAGCCGCGGGTCAACGTGCTGGAGCTCAACCTGGCGCTGGACGCGCTGCGCCCTTGAGGCACAAGGTAGCCGGCTGGGACAATGCCGCCAGGCCATGACCGACGACGCCCGCCCCGACCCCGACGCACTGCTCGCGCAGATCCGCCACGACGAGGCGCGCGCGGCCCGCGGCAAGCTGCGCATCTACTTCGGCTCGTCGGCCGGCGTGGGCAAAACCTGCGCGATGCTGCTGGCCGCGCGCAAGCTGAAGGCCGACGGAGTGGACGTGCTGGCCGGCATCGTCGAAACGCATGGCCGCAGCGAAACCGCCGCGCTGCTCGACGGCCTGCCGGTGCTGCCGCCGGCGCGCATCGAGTACCGCGGCAAGCGCCTGGCCGAGTTCGACCTCGACGCCGCACTGGCGCGCCAACCCGGGCTGATCCTGGTCGACGAACTGGCGCACTCCAACGTGGCCGGCTCGCGCCACCCGAAGCGCTGGCAGGACGTGGAGGAGCTGCTCGCCGCCGGCATCGACGTCTACAGCACGCTCAACGTGCAGCACCTCGAGAGCCTGAACGACGTGGTCGGCGGCATCACCGGCATCGTGGTGCACGAGACCTTGCCCGACACCTTCTTCGACGCAGCCTCCGAAGTGGTGCTGGTGGACACGCCCGCCGACGAGCTGATCGAGCGGCTCGCGGCCGGCAAGGTCTACCTGCCGGCGCAGGCCGAACGTGCGGCGAAGAACTTCTTCCGCAAGGGCAACCTGATGGCGCTGCGCGAACTGGCGCTGCGCCGCACCGCCGACCGCGTGGAAGACGATGTTCAGGCCTGGCGGACCGAGCGTTCGATCGCGCAGGTGTGGAAGACCGAAGGCGCGCTGCTGTGTTGCATCGGCCCGCATGAAGGCGCCGAGCACGTGGTGCGCAGCGCGGCGCAACTGGCCGGTCAGCTCGCAGTGACCTGGCACGCGGTGTACGTGGAGACGCCGACGCTGCAGCGGCGGAGCAGCGCCCGGCGCGAGGGCATCTTGCAAACCGTGAAGCTGGCGCAGGCGCTGGGCGCGAGCACTGCGGTGATCTCGGCGCAAGGCATTGCACGCGCGCTGGTGGACTACGCGCGCCAGCACAACCTGTCCAAGCTGGTGCTCGGCCACACGCGGCCGCGGCGCGGCTGGCCGGCGTGGTGGCCGCGGCGCACGCTGGGGCCGGCCATCACCGCGCTCGCGCCGGACATCGACCGCCTCGAGGTCGGCCAGTCGCCGCACGCGCGGCCGGCGCCGGCAGCACGGGCAGGAGCGGTCGAGGACGAATCGGCCCTGCCCGAGCAGGCGCGCCGCTACCTGCTGGCTGCCGCAGCGTGCGCCGCGACCACGGTGGTCACGCACCTGTTGGTGCCCTACTTCGACCTCGCCAACATCGTGATGGTGTTCCTTCTCGCGGTGGTCGGCGTGGCGGTGTGGCTGGGCCGCGGGCCGGCGGTGCTGGCGGCGTTCTTCAACGTGGCGGCATTCGACTTCTTCTTCGTCGCGCCGCGCCTGTCGTTCGCGGTGGCCGACGTGCAGTACCTGCTGACCTTCGCGGTGATGCTCGTCGTGGGCCTGGTCACTGGGCAACTCACGGCTGGCCTGCGCTTCCAGGCGCAGGTGGCGCGGCACCGCGAGGCGCGATCGCATGCCTTGTTCGAGGCCGCGCGCGACCTGTCGAACATGCTCACCAACGAGCAGGCGGTGGAGGTGGCGCAGGCGGTGATCGGGCGCGAGTTTCGCGCCAAGGTGGCGATCTGGGTGCTGGATGCGCAGGACCGATTGCAGCCCCCGGCGACGCTGGCGGCCGGCCTCGACGCCGGCACCGCGCAATGGACGCTCGACCACGTGCAGCCCGCCGGCCTGGGCACCGACACGCTGGCCGGCAGCGCCTGGCTCTACCTGCCGCTGAAGGCCACGATGCGCTGCCGAGGCGTGCTGGCCGTGCAGCCCGACGAGCCGCGCTTCCTGCTGGTGCCCGAGCAGCGCCAGCAGCTTGAGACCTTTGCCGCGCTGACGGCGATGGCGCTCGAGCGCGTGCACTACATCGACGTGGCCCAGGGCGCGACGGTGCAGATGGAATCGGAGCGGCTGCGCAACTCGCTGCTGGCTGCGCTGTCGCACGACCTGCGCACGCCGCTGGCAGCACTGGTGGGCCTGGCCGAGATGCTGGCCGCGAGCCGGCCCGCGCTGAGCGAAGCGCAGCAAAAGACGGCCGGCGCGATCCGCGACCGGGCGCTGCGCATGAACGACATGGTGAGCAACCTGCTCGACATGGCGCGCATCCAGAGCGGCGAGATTCGCCTGCGCGTAGAGTGGCAGTCAATGGAAGAGATCATCGGCAGCGCGGTCAAGTCGTCGCAGGGTGCGTTGGGGACGCGTCGCTTGAGCGTGCACATCGACCCCGGCGTGCCGCTGGTGGAGTGCGACGCGGTGTTGATCGAGCGCGTGCTCGCCAACCTGCTCGAGAACGCTGGCAAGTACACGCCGGCGCAGTCGCCGGTGGAAATTCGGGTCCGCACGGTCGATGCAGAGATGCGTGTCAGCGTGCGCGACCACGGCCCCGGCGTGACACCCGGCCGCGAGGAGGCGATCTTCGAGAAGTTCACGCGCGGCGACCCCGAATCGGCCACGCCCGGGGTCGGCCTGGGCCTGGCCATTTGCCGCGCCATCGTCGAGGCGCATCGGGGCCGCGTGTGGGTCGACGCGGCCGAGCCGCATGGCGCGGTCTTTACCTTCAGCCTGCCGCTGGGCACACCGCCGAGCGTCGATCTGGCCGAGCACCTGGCCGAAGACGCGACGACGCCGGCCGACGGCGCGGGCCGACACTGATCAACACCGATGGTCACGCCCACGCCAACCGCCCTGGTGCTTGAAGACGAGCGCGAGATCCGCCACTTCGTGCGAAGTGCGCTCGAAGCCGAGGGCTGGCAGGTGTTCGAGGCCACCACGATCAAACAAGGCCTGGTCGAGGCCGGCACACGCCGGCCCGACCTGGTGATTGCCGACCTGGGGCTGTCCGACGGCGACGGCGTGGACTTCATCCGCGCGCTGCGCACCTGGTCGGGCGTGCCGATCATCGTGCTGTCGGCGCGCACGCAAGAGAGCGAGAAGGTCGCGGCGCTCGACGCCGGTGCCGACGACTTCATCAGCAAGCCCTTCGGCATGGCCGAGTTGCTGGCGCGCACCCGCGCCAACCTGCGCCGCGCACACGCCGGGCAGCCGGGCGCCGATTCGGTGTTCCGCTTCGGCGAGGTCGAGGTCGATCTGGCCGCCCGCGTGGTGCGCCGGCGCGGCGCCGAGGTGCACCTCACGCCGATCGAGTACCGCCTGCTCGGCGTGCTGATCGCCAACGCCGGCCGCGTGCTGACCCACCCTCACCTGCTGCGCGAGGTGTGGGGGCCGACGCATTCGCAGAGCACCCACTACCTGCGCGTCTACATGGGCAACCTGCGCCAGAAGCTGGAGCTCGACTCGGCGCAGCCGCGGCACATCGTGACCGAGACGGGCGTGGGTTACCGGCTGTTGGTGGACTGAGAGCCTGAGAAGAGAGTCGAACCTTCACCGCAGAGGCGCAGAGAACGAATTCACTCTGCGCTGGCGCCGAAGCGCGGCGCGTCAGTCGGGCTTGATCTTCGCGCGCGCGATCACCGGCTTCCAGCGCTGCTGTTCCTGCGCGATGAACGCAGCAAACTCGGCCGGCGTGCTGCCGATGGCCAGCGCGGCCTCGGTTTCCAGCAGCTTGACCGACGCTGGCTCCTTGACGGACTTGGCCGCGGCGAGCGCGAGCTTGTCGATGTTCGCCTGCGGCAGCGTGGCCGGCGCCAGCATGCCGTACCACTGCGTCATCTCGAAGCCCGGGAAGCCTTGTTCGGCCACGGTCGGCACGTCGGGCAACTGGGCCAGGCGCTGCGATGTGCCGGTGGCAATGCAGCGCAGCTTGCCGCTCTTGATGAACTGCAGGATCGCCGGCGCGCCCACCGCGGCGGCGTCGAGGCGGCCGCCCATCAGGTCGGTCAACTGCGGGCCAGTGCCGCGGTAGGGCACGTGCAGGATGAAAGTGTTCGTCACCATCTTCAGGTACTCGAACGCCAGGTGGCCGGCGCTGCCGTTGCCGGCCGAGCCATAGTTCAGCGCGCCGGGTTTCGACTTGGCCAGCGCGATCAGCTCCTTCAGGTTGTTCACCGGCAGGTCGGGCCGCACGACGTACAGGCTCGGCACCTTGGCCAGCAGCGAGATCGGGCGGAAGTCCTTGTTCGGGTCGTAGGGCAGCTTGTCGAAGATGTACGGGTTGACGGCCAGGGTGCCGATGTGGCCGAGGATCACCGTGTGCTGGTCTTCGGCGCGCGCCACCTCGCCCATCGCCACGTTGCCGGCCGCACCGGGCTTGTTGTCGACGTACACGCTCTGCCCGAGCAGCTTGGCCAGTTCGACGGCGGTGCTGCGTGCCACGATCTCGGAACTGCCGCCGGGCGCAAAGGGCACGACGAAGCGCACCGCCTTGCTGGGCCAGGCGGCCTGTGCCCTGGCGGCCAATGGCAGCAGGCCGAGGCCGGCCGCCGCGGCGCCAAGACGCAGCGCGGTGCGCCGAGTGACGTGATCAGATGAAGTCATGGAAGTCTCCTTTGAACTTTCTTTTTATCGCACTTGGCCGAGGCCGTGCAAGGCCTTCACCGCGCCCGCACCGATCGACGCGCCGAAGCGCTTGGCCAGCCGTTCGGCCACGTTCTCCTTCGGCGTGTAGTCGACGATCTCTTCGGCCATCACCACGTCGCGCGCCACGAAGTCGAGGCTGCCCAGGTGGTCGATCAGCCCGAGCTGCAGCGCTTTCTCGCCGTTCCAGTACAGGCCGCTGAAGGTATCGGGCGACTGCTTCAGGCGCGCGCCGCGGCCTTGTTTGACGACGGTGATGAACTGCTGGTGGATCTGGTCGAGCATGGCCTGCGTGTAGGCGCGGTGCTTGGGCGACAACGGCCCGAACGGGTCGCCGATGCCCTTGTTCTCGCCAGCCGTCAGCAGCCGGCGCTCGACGCCGAGTTTTTCCATCAGGCCCTGGAAGCCGAAGCCGTCCATCAGCACGCCGATGGAGCCGACCACCGAGGCCTTGTCGGCGTAGATCTCGTCGGCCGCCACGGCGATGTAGTAAGCGCCCGACGCGCAGGTTTCTTCGACGACGGCGTAGACCTTCTTCTTGTGCAACACCTTCAGGCGCACGATCTCGTCGTGAATGATGCCGGCCTGCACCGGGCTGCCGCCGGGCGAGTTGATGCGCAGCACCACGGCCTGCGCGCCGACGTCTTCGAAGGCCTGCTTCAGGCCGGGCAGCAGGTTCTCGGCGCTCGCTTCGGCGTCGGCGGCGATCTCGCCGCGCACCTCGATCAACGCGGTGTGCGGGCCGACCGGCGCGCTGGCGCGCCCGCGCGAGGCAATCAGCATGACCACCACGACCAGAAACAGGGTGAACCATGCCAGGCGAAAGAACAGGCGCCAGCGGCGCTCGCTGCGGCGGTCTTTCAGGTAGTCGTGGGCGAACTGTTCGAGCACGCCGCTGAGCGGCGTGCTGCTGGCCAGCGCGGCTTCAGTGGATTCGTCTTGGGATGTCATGGGGGCTTTGTGCCTTCATGTCGAAACACCGCGTGGCGGCGTCCGCGGTTGGGTCAATCGGCGAAGGCGGGTTGGGTGTCGCGGGAAGGATACCAATAGACCTGTCCGTCGCGTTCGGCCACGTCGATCACCGTCAGCCCGCTGCGCCCGCACGGGCCGCCGGCGCAGCGGCCGCTGCGCGGTTCGTAGGCGGCGCCATGGATCGAGCACAGGATGAACTCCTTGCCGCTGTCCAGAAAGTCGCCGGGCTGCCAGTCGAGTTCGGTCGGCACGTGGGCGCATCGGTTCAGGTAGGCGACAACCTGGCCGTCGAAGCGAAGCGCAAAGGCGCGCGCCGGCTCGCGGTGGTGCAGCACGTCGAACACCAGCGCCAGGCCTTTTTCGGCA
This sequence comes from Methylibium sp., assembly GCA_031382215.1. Lineage (GTDB taxonomy): Bacteria > Pseudomonadota > Gammaproteobacteria > Burkholderiales > Burkholderiaceae_C > LGRD01. The sequence goes on along the minus strand of JANMYQ010000346.1, from coordinate 2,550 downwards.
AGGTCTGCCGACGGGCACAGTGCCAGGCCCTCCGGTCTGGCTGGCGGGGTTGGCGGCGTTGGCGAAACGGTCTCAGGCATGTTGCGCCAGCCACGCGTTCAGGTCGGCCACCGAGTGCGCTACGTGCAAGGTGGGGAAGGCGTCGAACGCCGCCGGCTCGTGCGCGCCGTAGCTCACGCCGATGCTGGCCGTGCCGGCGTTCAGCGCGAGTTGAAGATCGTGCGTGGTGTCGCCGATCATCAAGGTGCGCTGCGGCGCGACGCCGAACTCGGCCATCAGCTCCAGCAGCATCGTCGGGTCGGGCTTGGAGGCGGTCTGGTCAGCGGTGCGGGTGGCGTCGAATAAGCCCTTCAGGTCGAAGTTGCCGAGCGCCTCGTCCAGCCCGCGGCGCGACTTGCCGGTGGCCACCGTCAGCACATGATTGCGGGCCTTCAGCGCGTGCAGCATGTCCAAGGTGCCGTCGAACAGCACCACTTCGTGCTGCTTGGCGAAGTAGTGAAAGCGGTAGCGGTCGGCCAGTTCGCGATAACGTTCACGCGGCAGGTCAGGCGCGGCGTGTTGCAGCGCTTCGGCCAGGCCCATGCCGATCACGTAGCTCGCGTCTTTCAGGCTCGGCACGGCCACGCCCACATCGGCGCAGGCGGCCTGGATGCAACGCGCGATCAGCGCGGTGGAGTCGAACAGGGTGCCGTCCCAATCGAAGGCGATCAGGTCGAACTGGCGGGGTCGGGTCATGAGGGAAGCGATGTCAGCAGGGCTTCGCATTCTGCCGGCAGCGGCGCGGCGAGCTCGATCACCTCGCCACTGGCAGGGTGCTGCAGACGCAACCGGCGCGCGTGCAGGAACATGCGGTCGAAGCGCTGGCCCGGCACCGCCTCGCCGCGCGCGAGCGCCTTGTTGAGGGCGAAGTCACCGTATTTGTCGTCGCCGGCGATCGGGTGGCCCTCATCCGCAAGGTGCACGCGAATCTGGTGCGTGCGGCCGGTCTTGATGGTCACGTCGAGCAAAGTAAAGCCGTGGAAGCGCTGCATCACTTTCACCAGCGTGATCGAGCGCTTTCCGTCTTCGTGGTCGGCATCCACCGTGCGCACGCGGCGTTCGCCATCGGCGGTGAGGAACTTGTGCAGCGCCACGTCGATGACCTTGCGCTCCTCGGGCCAGGCGCCAATCACGAGTGCGGCGTAGGTCTTGTGCATCACCTTCTCGCCACCGCGCTGGCGCAGCTGGTCCTGCAGCGCCACCAGCGCCGCGCGCTTCTTGGCGATCAGCAGCAGGCCCGAGGTTTCCTTGTCGAGCCGGTGCACCAGCTCCAGAAAGCGCGCCTGCGGCCGCGCCTGGCGCAACTGCTCGATCACGCCGAAGCTCACGCCGCTGCCTCCATGCACCGCCACGCCGGCGGGTTTGGCGATGGCGAGCAGGTGCTCGTCCTCGAACACGATCGGAAACTCGCGCGGCGGGGCGTCGGCCTTGGCTTCGGCGCCGGTGGTGGCGGTGCGCACCGGCGGCACGCGCACCTCGTCGCCCAGGGCGAGCTTGGTGTCGGCGCCGGCGCGGCCCTTGTTGACGCGCACTTCGCCCGAGCGGATCACGCGGTACACGTACGACTTGGGCACGCCCTTGAGCAGTTTGACGAGGAAGTTGTCGAGCCGCTGGCCCTCCGAGCCTTCGTCAATGCGGACATAGTGCACAGCCGGCGCGTCGGCGCCCGGGGCCTTGCCCACCGCTCCCTTGGCGCCGGGGGCGGGTTTGGCCCCTATAATGTTTTGCACCACGTTGCTGCGGTAAGTGTTTGATTTTTCAGAGTTTAGCCCCGCAAGAGGCGGCCCTCGAAAGGTGATTCAAGCAACCAGCGCAGCAGGTGTAGCGGCCGGCCCCAGGGTTCGGCCAACAGGTGATGCAACTCACCGGTGGCGGCGGCGGGCAGACATCCCCAAGTGATGTTGCGGCCACCCAGCCGGTGCGGCAGAGCAAACAAAGAACGAAGCCACCCACAAGGTTTTTCAGGGGGAAGACGATAGTGACCACGGCACCGGCCCTGCGCCCGCCAGGTTCCTCGCGGCTTTCACCTCGCGTCCAGTGACACCCAAGCGGATGTTGACCCCGTCTCCCGACCGACTGCGCTCCTTGCGCTTGCCGCCCAGGCCACCCGCCTGCTGTGCGCCAGGCACGGGCCGCGCTGCGCGGGCGCGGGCCGTCGACAACCGGCCCAGCCTGCTGCGCCCCGCCCACGCCACTGCCACGCATGCGCCAACGCTGCCCGAGGCGCCGGTCACCTGACCGGCACCGAGACAAGCAGTCCAGGGCGACACCCTTCCCGGTTTTCTTTCCGCGTTTCTCGTGCATCGAATCGTCGCCTGCGGCAACTGCCGCCGGTGACTGTGGGTGATGCGCGGCCACCAAGATGGCCGTGCGAAGGAGAGCACATGAAACGCATGCTGATCAACGCGACGCAGCCCGAAGAGCGCCGCCTGGCCATCGTCGAAGGCCAGAAGCTGATGGACTTCGAGACCGAAATCGAAGGCCGCGAACAACGCAAGGGCAACATCTACA
>JANMYQ010000237.1:0-11539 GCA_031382215.1 Methylibium sp. | reverse complement strand
GGCCGCTTCGGCCCGGCCAGGCTGGGCGCGACCGTGCCCAGATCGAGGGAGACGACCGAGGTGTAGTCGATCTCGCCATTCTTCGGTACACCGAACAGCTTCTGCGCACGGAAGTAGGCCTCGAAGGCCTCGATCTCCTTCTTCGTGCGGCCGGTGCCCTTGAAGTAGTCGATCGTCTTGTCGTCGACCGGGAAGAAGCCCATCGTCGCGCCGTACTCGGGCGCCATGTTGGCGATGGTCGCGCGGTCGGGCAAGGCCAGGCCGCTGGTGCCCTCGCCGAAGAACTCGACGAACTTGCCGACCACCTTTTCCTTGCGCAGGATCTCGGTCACGGTGAGCACCAGGTCGGTCGCCGTCACGCCCTCGCGCAGCCGGCCGGTGAATTCGAAGCCCACCACGTCGGGCGTCAAGAAGTACACCGGCTGGCCCAGCATGCCGGCCTCGGCCTCGATGCCGCCCACGCCCCAACCGACCACGCCGATGCCGTTGATCATCGTCGTGTGGCTGTCGGTGCCGACCAGCGAGTCGGGGTAGTAGACCTGCTGTGCTCTGCTGCCCTCGCCCTTGCCCTTGCTCTTGAACACCCCGCGCGCCAAATACTCCAGGTTGACCTGGTGCACGATGCCGAAACCCGGCGGCACCACGCCGAAAGTGTCGAAGGCCTGCATGCCCCACTTCATGAACTGGTAACGCTCTTCGTTGCGCTTGAACTCCAGCTTCATGTTCAGGTCGAGCGCCTGCTTGTTGCCGTAGTGGTCGATCATGATCGAGTGGTCCACCACCAGGTCCACCGGCACGAGCGGCTCGATGGTCTTCGGGTCCTTGCCCATCGCGGCGGCCACGTTGCGCATCGCGGCCAGGTCGGCCAGCAGCGGCACGCCGGTGAAGTCTTGCAGCACCACGCGGGCGACGACGAACGGAATCTCGTCGCTGCGTTCGGCCTTCGGCTTCCAGTTGGCCAGTTGCGCCACGTGTTCGGCTGTGACCTTCTTGCCATCGCAATTGCGCAGCACCGATTCGAGCACGATGCGGATCGAGACCGGCAGCCGCTTCACGTTCGGGTAGGTGCGCGCCAGTTCGGGCAGCGAGTAGAAACTGCCTTCCTTGCCCGACGCGGTCTTGAAGCTCTTCAGGGTCTTGGCAAACGCGTGGCTCGCGGTGGTCTTGAGCATGGTGATCTTCCTTCGTCGCTGAAGTTCAGGCAGGTGTTCAGGCAGGGGCCAGCAAAGTCTCGATTTGATTCAGCACCCGCTTGAGTTCGCCGTGGACCTGTTCCAGTTCGGTTTCGGCAAGCGCGACGTTGCCGTCGTTCAGCGCCTGATTGAGTGCGGTCGCCAGATGGTGCAGCCTGTGTGCGCCAATGGTCCCGGCCAGGCCCTTCAGGTCATGCAGCCGGCGCAGCGCGTCGTGGTGCCGGCCCTCGTGCAGGGCGGCCCGCAGGTCGGTCGTGAACGAGGCTTCGGCGTTTCGAAAGCCGCGCAGCACGCGCTGGTACAGGTCTGCCTTGCCGAGGCAGCGCTGCAGGCCGTCGGCGGTGTCGATGGCCGCGGCCAGCCCGGCGGTGGGCGCCGACGGGTCCGTAGAGCCGGGGGCCCACGCGTCAATGGCCACGTCCGTGCCGATCCAGTGGGCCATGGTGCGCAGCATCAGTTCCACGTCGATGGGCTTGGGGATGTGCGCGTTCATGCCGCTGGCCAGCGCCCGGTCTCGGTCTTCGGCCAACGCGCTGGCCGTCATCGCGAAGACCGGCAGCGTGCGCCAGGCAGGGTTGGTGCGCAGTTCGCGCGTGGCGGTGTAGCCGTCCATCACCGGCATCTGGCAGTCCATCAGCACGGCGTCGAACGGGCCAGCCCGGGCGAGTTGCTGGAGCGCTTCTTCGCCGTTTTCGGCCAACACCACCTGCATGCCAGCGCGGCGCAGCAACTCGCAGGCCAGTTCGCGGTTCAGCGGGTGGTCTTCGACGAGCAGGATGCGCTTGCCATACAGCCGCGCGCGCACGTTCTCGGCCAGCCGCACGCGGTACGCCGAGGCGTTCGGCGCGTGCGGCGGCTCGATGGCACGCGCGTGCAGCAGGCAGTCGTACAGGCTGGACGGCGTGACCGGCTTCTGCAACACGCCGGCCAGCGGCAACCCGGCACTCGCGCGCAAGGCATCGTCGCGCGCAAACGCGGTCACCAGCAGGATGCACGGTCGCACGCCGGGGTACTGGCTCAGGATCAGGCGGGCACAGGCCACACCGTCCATGCCGGGCATCTTCCAGTCGATCAGCACCCAGGTGAACGCACCCGGGTTGGCGGCCACGACCTGCATGGCTTGCGGCCCGCTGGAGGCGAGCTCGACCCGCACGCCCAGCGTTTCGAACATGCGGCTCAGCACCTGGAGCGCAGCGCTGTTGTCATCGACCAGCAGGGCCCGTTTGCCACGCAGTTCGTCGGCCGTCCAGGCGCGTTCCGGCGCGCTGTCGGCGCCGGTTTCGAAGCTGGCGTTGAAGCGGAAGGTGGAGCCCCGGCCCGGCGTGCTGTCCACCCACAGGTGGCCGCCCATGCGTTCGAGAAGCTGTCGGCAGATCACCAGCCCCAGGCCGGAGCCGCCGAAGCGGCGCGTGGTCGAGCTGTCGGCCTGCGTGAAGGGCTCGAACAGGCGCGCGAGTTCTTCTTCGGTCATGCCTACGCCGGTGTCGTGCACCCAGCCGTGCAGCACGATGCGGCCAGCCTCGCCCGGCTCGGCGCGCATGCCCACGGTGACCTCGCCGCGGTCGGTGAACTTGATCGCGTTGCTGCCCAGGTTGACCAGCACCTGGCGCAGCCGCGTCGGGTCGCCCACCAGGTGGCGTGGCAGGTCGGGCGCCGCTTCGAACAGCAGCTCCAGGCCCTTCTCCTCGGCCTTCAGGCCGAGCACGTCGGCTACGTCGTCGATGATCGAGCCGACGTCGAACTGGACCCGCTCGAGCTGCAGCTGCCCGGCCTCGATCCTGGACACGTCGAGGATGTCGTTCAGGATCTGCAGCAGCCCTTGCGCCGACGCATGGGCTTTTTCTACATAGTCGCGCTGGCGCGGCGGCAGGCCGTCGTCGAGCGCCAGGTGGGTCATGCCGATGATCGCGTTCATCGGCGTGCGCAGCTCGTGCGACATGTTGGCCAGGAAGCTCGACTTGGTCTCGCTCGCCGATTCGGCCGCGAGCCGGGCCTCGCGCGTGGCCGCTTCGGCCTGCTTGCGCTGGGTGATGTCTTGCACCACGGCGCAGAACGTGGCGCCGCCTTCCCAGTCGATGGCGATGACCGACACGTCGCTATCGAAGCTCGTGCCGTCGAGGCGGCAGAACTGCCATTCGAAGGACATCACGCGGTCGCGCGTGCGCTTGTGCGTCTCCAGCAGCGCCAGAGCGCGTTCGCGGCTGGGCTGGCCGCTGGGCTGGCTATTGGCCTGCAGTTCGGCCGACAGCGCACCCGACCAGAGCGTCTTGCCCACCAGCTGGGTCGGGTCGGTGGCACCGAACAGGCGCAAGGCGGCCGGGTTGCATTCGTCGATTCCGCTGTGGGGCCTGAAGAAGAAGTAGCCGGTCGGGGCATGCTCGAAGACTGCGGCGAAGCGGCGGTCGCTCAAGAGGCGTGCCGCGTTGAGCTCGCTCACCTGGTGCTGGGCTCGCAGCGCCAGGCGCAGCAGTTGCAGCCGGCGCCAGACGAACCAGATCAGCGCACAACCGAAACCCCACACCGCCGCGGCACCGCCGAGCACGGTCTCGCGGTAGTTGTCCGGCTGCGCCCCTAGCACGAGGGTGGCGAGCACCGCGATCAGCAGAGACCAGGCCGCCGCAAAGCCCCAGGCGCTGCGGTCGCCGGAAGGCAGCGCCGGGGTGGGCGGAACGAGTGGGGCGTCGGGGCTGGTCATGCGTGGCGATCGGCGATTGAGCCTCAGCGCGGCGCTTCGGGCAGGTAGCGCACCGACAACACACCGGCAATCGAACGGATGGCGTCGAGCACGCGTTCATCGACGGCACTGTCCACGTCGACCAGCGTATAGGCCATGTCGCCGCGCGACTTGTTGACCATGTTGTGGATGTTCAGCCCGGCCAGCGCCATCGCGGTGGAAATCTGCCCCAGCATGTTGGGCACGTTGGCGTTGGCAATCGCGATTCGGAAGACCGATTCGCGCGTCATTGCCACACTGGGAAAGTTGACTGCGTTGGCGACGTTGCCGTCTTCCAGATACTCGCGCAACTGGTCGGCCACCATGATGGCGCAGTTCTCTTCGGCCTCGCGCGTGGAGGCGCCCAGGTGCGGCAGCGCGATCACCTTGTCGTGGCGGTTCAGCGCCGGGCTGGGGAAGTCGCACACGTAGTTCGCCAGGTGCCCTGCGGCCAACGATCCGAGCACGGCCGCTTCGTTCACCACGCCTTCGCGCGAGAAGTTGAGCAGCACCGCGCCGGGTTTCATCTGGGCCACGTTGTCGGCGTTGACGAGGTCACGCGTGGCATCGATCAGCGGCACATGCAGGGTCACGAAGTTCGCGCTGCGCAGCACCTCGGCGACGCTGCCGGCCTTTTTTACCTGCGCCGGCAGGCTCCAGGCCGCGTCCACGGTGATGTGGGGGTCGAAGCCGAGCACGTCCATGCCGAGCTTGATGGCGGCATCGGCCACCAGGCAACCGATCTTGCCCAGCCCGACGATGCCCAGGGTCTGGCCCGCCAGTTCACGGCCCGCGAAGGCCTTCTTGCCTTCTTCGACGGCCTTGTCCATGTCGGGCCCGGCCGGGTCCAAGGCGGCGACGAAACGCAGAGCCGGCGCCAGATTGCGCGACGCCAGCAGCATGCCGGCCAGCACCAGTTCCTTCACCGCATTGGCGTTCGCGCCGGGGGCGTTGAACACCGGCACCCCGCGCGCGCTCATCGCATCGACCGGAATGTTGTTGGTGCCGGCACCGGCGCGGCCGATCGCGCGCACGCTGGTGGGGATGTGCATCGAGTGCATGTCGGCCGAGCGCACCAGCACGGCCACCGGGTGGGCCACGTCCTTGCCAACGTTGTAGCGTTCGACCGGCAGGCGCTTCAAGCCGTTGGGCGAGATCTGGTTCAGCACCAGCACCTCGAAGCGGCCGCTGGCTGGCGCGGCTCCCATGCCGCTACGCATGGCCGGTGGCCTCGAATTCCTTCATGTAGGCCACCAGCGCCTGCACGCCCTCGATCGGCATGGCGTTGTAGATCGACGCGCGCATGCCGCCCACCGAACGGTGGCCCTTCAACTGCACCATGCCGCGCGCCTGGGCGCCCTTGAGGAAGGCCTCATCGAGCTTCTCGTCATGCAGCTTGAACGGGATGTTCATCAGCGAGCGGTCTTCGCGGGCGACCGGGTTGGAATAGAACTCGGTCGAATCGAGGTAGTCGTACAGGATTGCCGCCTTGCGCCGGTTGTGCTGCTCCATCGCCACCAGCCCGCCACGCGCCTTGATCCAGTTGAACACCAGCCCGGCGATGTAGATCGAGTAGGTGGCCGGGGTGTTGAACATCGAGTCGTTGTCGGCCTGCTGCTTGTAGTCGAAGGCCGAGGGCGTGATCGGCAGCGCCTGGCCGATCAGGTCGTCGCGCACGATCACTATGGTTGCCCCCGCCGGGCCGATGTTCTTCTGCGCGCCGCCGTAGATCAGGCCGTAGCGGCTCACATCCACTGGCCGCGACATGATGTTGGACGACATGTCGGCCACCAGCGGCACGTCGCCGGTGTCGGGTGTCCAGTGGTATTCGACGCCGCCGATCGTCTCGTTCGAGCAGATGTGCACGTACGCGGCCTTCGGGTCGAGCTTCCAGTCCATCTGCGCCGGCACGCTGGTGAAGTTGTTGGCCTCGCTGCTGGCGGCCACGTTGACGTTGCAGTACTTCTTCGCTTCCTTGATCGACTTCTTGGACCACTCGCCGGTGTTCACGTAGTCAGCGCAGGTCCGGCCGCGCAGCATGTTCATCGGCACGATCGCGTTTTCGCCGATGGCCCCGCCCTGCATGAACAGCACTGTGTAGTTTGCTGGCACGCCCATCAACTCGCGCAGCAGGCTGTCGGCCTCGGCATGGATCGCGATGAACTCCTTGCCGCGGTGGCTCATCTCCATCACCGACATGCCCGAGCCGTGCCAGTCGAGCATCTCTTCGGCCGCCTGGCGCAGCACCGACTCGGGCAGCGCGGCCGGGCCGGCGCTGAAGTTGAAAACGCGTGTCATGAAAAGTGTCTCCGCAGAAAGAGGGAAGGGCGCCACCGAGCCCGGTGCGAACCCATCGAGAAAGGGCACACAGCTTAGCCGATGCGCTGCTGCCATAACCGCCACGGCCGCCGCGGCCGCCGCATGCGGTATCTTGCGTCCATGAGCGATTTCAGTTTCTTCTGGCACGACTACGAAACCTGGGGCCGCGTGCCGCGCCGCGACCGCCCGGCCCAGTTTGCCGGTGTGCGCACCGATGCCGAGCTGAACGAGATCGACACCCCGGTGATGCTGCACTGCCAGCCCGCACCTGACTTCCTGCCCGATCCCGAGGCCTGCCTGCTCACCGGCATTCTGCCGCAGGCCTGCCTGGCGCAGGGCGTGCCCGAGCATGCGTTTGCCGCCGTGATCGAACGCGAACTCGGCAAGCCCGGCACCGTGGGCGTGGGCTACAACTCGATCCGCTTCGACGACGAGGTGACGCGCCACCTGTTTTGGCGCTGTCTGATCGATCCTTACGCACGCGAGTGGCAGAACGAGTGCGGCCGCTGGGACCTGCTCGACGTGCTGCGCTGTTGCTGGGCGCTGCGGCCCGAGGGCGTCGAGTGGCCCAAGCATGAGGACGGCCGCCCGTCCTTCAAGCTCGAACACCTGACCCGTGCCAACGGCCTTGCCCACGAAGCCGCGCACGACGCCCTGTCCGACGTGCGCGCCACGATCGCGATGGCCCGGCTCGTCAAGGCGCGCCAGCCAAGGCTGTGGGACTTCTGCCTGCGCCTGCGCAGGAAAGACGAGGTGGTCAAGGAAATGGCGCTCGCGCAGAACCAGGGCCTGCCGTTCCTGCACATCAGCGGCATGTACGGGGTGGAGCGCGGCTGCATGGCGATCGTCTGGCCGCTCAGCCCGCACCCCAGCAACAAGAACGAGGTGATCGTGTGGGACCTGGCGCACGACCTGGCGGAGCTGGCCGCGCTCGATGTCGCCGCCGTGCGCCGGCGCATGTTCAGCAAGGCCGAGGAGTTGGCCGAGGGCGAAACCCGCCTGCCGATCAAGACGATCCACATCAACAAGTCGCCGGTGGTCATCGGCAACCTGAAGACGCTGAGCGCGGCCACGGCCGCCCGATGGGGCCTGGACCTTGACCTGGCGCTGCGCCATGCCGAGGCGGCGGCGCGCCTGGGCCCCAGCTTGGCCGGCCTGTGGCCCGAGGTGTTCGAGCGGCCGGCACCCGACGCGCCGCCGGACGTGGATGAAGACCTGTACGGCGGCTTTGTCGGCAACGAAGACCGCCGCAGCCTGCAGCGCCTGCGCGGCCTGAGCCCCGAACAACTCGCCGCCAAGCGACCGGCGTTTGCCGACCCGCGCCTGGACGAGTTGCTGTTTCGCTACCGCGCGCGCAACTTCCCCGCCACCTTGAGCGAGCCCGAACAGCAGCAGTGGCTGCAGCACCGTGCCCACCGGCTGCACGACGATGCCGGTGGCGGCCTGACCCTGCAAGCGTTCTTCGAGCAGATCGACGCGCTGGGCGAAAGCGCCGACGAACGCGGCCAGGACATTCTGGGCGCGCTGGTGGACTACGCCACCGAGATCGCGCCGGAACGCGACTGAACCCCGACCCAAAAAACAACGACCGAAGGAGACCGACCATGGAGCAACCAGTGCAGCGCAGAACTCTTGCCCGCGTCCGATGCTGCCGTCATCGCGAACGCTGCCAACGCCGGCATGCGGCGGCGGTGCTGTCGATGGCGATGCTTGCACTGCCGGGCTGTGGCGTATGGCAGTCGCTCTCGGTGCGTGACGACGAAGCCGCGTCGGCCGCTGTGCGCGTGGCCGTGCGCCCGGCGGCCTGGGCACGCAGCGAACGGCCCGGGCCCGGCTTCGAAATCGGCTACGAACGCCACCGCGCCAAGGACACACGCACGCTGGGCCTCGGCGAGTCGATCACCGTGAACAACCAGGTCATCAACGGGCCCGATACCCTGGGCCAGAACGCCACCGTGCAGGTGGCGCACCTGGCCTACACGCACCCGTTCTACTTCGGCAGCTACTTCGAACTCGAGCCGTTCGGCGGTGTCGCCAATGTCAAGGTGCGCTACCGGGCCGAACCGGCCGGCTCGCCGCTGCGACCCGAACTCGCCACCTCTCGCACATCGGTGATCGGCGGCATCACGCCACGCGTGCGCTTGAACGAATGGGTGGCGGTGGAGGCTCGCTTCAGCTTCATTCCGCTCAGCGACGCCGACGTCTACGGCCGCAGCACCGAACTTGCCGCCGTGCTGATGCCGGTCCCGCAGCTGGCGCTGCGCCTGGGCTACGCGCAGCGGCGTTATGGCGCCGACTTCAAGAACAACACAGCCTGGACCGAGTTCGACGTGCGCAGCAGCGGGCCGTTCGTGGTGCTGCAGTTCGAGTTCTGAGTGGCGGTCAACGGCCTGAGGCACCACTCGCGGCGCCGCCAGGAATCGGGTAGGCCTGCGTCGGCACCGGGGTGACGGCGGGAGCCGGCGCAATGCCGGCATCGGCGGGGCCGGGCTCGGCGCCGAGGTAGCGCTGCAGCAGGTTGAAGAAGCGGTCGTAGAACGGCGCCGAGGTGATGGTTTCGCTCGCCACCTTGACGAGTGAGTCTTCGCTGGACGAGATCGGCAGCGAGAGCGAACCGATCACGCTGACGCCGACGCTGGCCGAGTTGGGGCTCTTCTTCAGCGCATAACGGTCTTGCAGCGCGTTGACGAAGGCGATGCTGTTGCGTCCACCGCCTTCGGCCGCGCAGACCACGGTGAATTCGATCTCGTAATGCACTTCCTTCTCGGGCTGGAAGTGCTTGCGGCCTTTCACCTGCGCGGCGTCGGCCGTGTTGATCACGAAGCCCTGGCTGAGCAGTGCGCGCCGGGCCGCCTCGCAGGTGGCGCTTGGGGCCGACGCGTAGTTGCGGGCGTGCGTGGTGGTCGAGCCGAACTCTTCGGGCTGAAACTTTGCGCCGTTCTTCGTGCTGCAGGCCACGAGGCCGGTCGCCAGCAACGCCAGCCCTGCGGGGGCGGCCCCGCGGCGAATGAGCCTCAGCATGCCGCCCGGCGGGGCGCCGCCGTCACGCAACGACCTTGTCGGCCGCCTCGGTGAATTCGTCGATCTGGTCAAAGTTCAGGTACTTGTAAACCTTGTCGCTCGCCGCGGTGAGCACGCCCATGTCGACCATGTACTCGGCACGCGTCGGAATGCGCCCGAGCTTGGAGCAGATGGCGGCGAGTTCGGCCGAGCCCAGGTAGACGTTGCTGTTCTTGCCGAGCCGGTTCGGGAAGTTGCGTGTGCTGGTGCTGAACACGGTCGCACCTTCCTTCACCTGCGCCTGGTTGCCCATGCACAGGCTGCAGCCAGGCATTTCCATGCGTGCGCCGGCGTTGCCCAGCACACCGTAGTGGCCTTCGTCGCTGAGCTTGCGTGCGTCCATCTTGGTGGGCGGTGCGACCCACAGCTTGACGGGGATGTCGCGCTTGTTCTCGAGCAGTTTCGACGCGGCGCGGAAGTGGCCGATGTTGGTCATGCACGAACCGATGAACACCTCGTCGATCTTGGCGCCGGCCACTTCGCTCAAGGTCTTCACGTCGTCCGGGTCGTTCGGGCAGGCGACGATGGGCTCATGCACATCGGCCAGGTCGATCTCGATCACGGCGGCATAGTCGGCGTCGGCGTCGCCCTTGAGCAGTTGCGGGTCCTTCAGCCAGGCTTCTTGCGCGGCGATGCGGCGCTGCAGGGTGCGTGCGTCGGCGTAGCCTTCGGAGATCATCCACTTCATCAAGGTGATGTTGCTCTGGATGTACTCGATGATCGGGGCCGGATTCAGGTGCACGGTGCAGCCGGCGGCGCTGCGTTCGGCCGAGGCGTCGCTCAGCTCGAAGGCCTGCTCCACCTTCAGGTCGGGCAGGCCCTCGATCTCGAGAATGCGACCGCTGAAGATGTTCTTCTTGCCCTTCTTCTCGACCGTCAGCAAGCCCGCCTTGATGGCGTAGAGCGGGATCGCGTTGACCAGGTCGCGCAGGGTCACGCCCGGCTGCATGCTGCCCTTGAAGCGCACCAGCACGCTCTCGGGCATGTCCAGCGGCATCACGCCGGTGGCGGCCGCAAACGCCACCAGGCCCGAGCCGGCGGGGAAGCTGATGCCGATCGGGAAGCGCGTGTGGCTGTCGCCGCCGGTGCCCACCGTGTCGGGCAGCAGGAAGCGGTTCAACCAGCTGTGGATCACGCCGTCACCCGGCCGCAGCGAAATGCCCCCGCGCGTGCTGATGAACGCGGGCAGTTCGTGGTGCGTCTTCACGTCCACCGGCTTCGGGTAGGCGGCGGTGTGGCAGAAACTCTGCATCACCAGGTCGGCGCTGAAGCCCAGGCAGGCCTGGTCCTTCAGCTCATCGCGCGTCATCGGGCCGGTGGTGTCTTGCGAGCCGACGCTGGTCATGCGCGGTTCGCAATAGGTGCCAGGCCGCACGCCTTGCTGGTTGCCCTTGACCACCGGCAGGCCGCAGGCGCGGCCGACCATCTTCTGGCCGAGCGTGAAGCCCTTGCCGGTGTCGGCCGGGCTTTGCGGCAGGCGGAACAGGGTGCTGGCGGGCAGGCCCAGCGCTTCGCGCGCCTTGGCAGTGAGGCCGCGGCCGATGATCAGCGGGATGTGGCCACCGGCGCGCACCTCGTCGAACAGCACGTCGCTCTTGACCTTGAACTCGGCAATGACCTTGCCGTCTTTCAGCGCCTTGCCTTCATAGGGGCGCAGCTCGACCACGTCGCCCATGTTCATCTGGCTCACATCGAGCTCGATCGGCAGCGCGCCCGAGTCTTCCATCGTGTTGTAGAAGATCGGCGCGATCTTCGCCCCCAGGCACACACCGCCGAAGCGCTTGTTCGGCACGAACGGAATGTCTTCGCCGGTGAACCACAGCACCGAGTTGGTGGCCGACTTGCGGCTCGAGCCGGTGCCCACCACGTCGCCCACGTAGGCCACCAGGTTTCCTCGGGCGCGCAGGTCTTCGATGAACTTGACCGGGCCGCGCTTGCCTTCTTCTTCGGGCAAGGCACGTGGGTCCAGGCCGACGCGCGGGTTCTTGTGCATCGCCAGCGCGTGCAGCGGAATGTCGGGGCGGCTCCAGGCGTCGGGCGCTGGCGAGAGGTCGTCGGTGTTGATCTCGCCGGGCACCTTGAAGATGCTCGCGGTGATGCTCTTGGCCACTTCGGGGCGCGAGGTGAACCACTCGGCATCGGCCCAGCTCTGCAGCACGGCCTTGGCGTTGGCGTTGCCCTTGGTGGCCTTTTCCTGCACGTCGTGGAACTGGTCGAACATCAGCAGGGTTTTCTTCAACCCGGCCGCAGCGGA
>JANMYQ010000214.1:0-3925 GCA_031382215.1 Methylibium sp. | reverse complement strand
CCCCCGGCTTGGCTTTCACGGTTTTCTGTTTTGGGCGCCCCCCCCCCCCCCCCCCCCCCCCACCCGCCGCCCGGCGGCCCGGCGGGCTTGCAGCTGCCCCTGGGGCAGCTGAGGATCGTCGCTAATCAGGAGGCTTGATGGCGGCGAACCGGCTCACTTGCAGTCCGACGCCATGATCTCCGCCGTGCGCTTGCGCTCCTCGGCACGGGCCTTGTCATCCAGGATTTCGCGCTCGCCGCTGGCGTTGGTGCGTGCAATGCGGATGCCGTCGTCGATGGTGCGCAACTGGGCCTTGGCCCGCCCGCAGTTGTCGGCTCGCGCGGCAGCGAGCTTCTGCTCCTCGGCCTTGGCCTGCGCGGCCTTTTCTTCCTCGACCTTGCGGCGCTTGGCTTCGAGTTCCGGCTCCACCGTCTTCGGAGCGAGCGTGGCACCCGATGCCGCCGAAGCCGCTGCGGCCGCCCGCGCGACCGGAGCTGCCGGCGCAGCCACCTGGCGTTGAGCGCCGTTGGGCCGTTGCAGGATGTCCTGCTCGCCCACGCTGGCCGGCGGCGGCAGGTCGCTGTACTGCACCCGCCCACCCTTGTCGCGCCACTTCCACTGCGCTTCGGACGGCAGCGCAAGCAGCGCACCCGTCACGGCCAGAAGCACCATCCACACACGGCTGTTCATGATCTTCGACCCCGGCATTCGCATGAGGGCAAAGTGTAGCGGCCGGCCACCGGCTCCGGCCGTTGTCAAGGGTTCGGATCGTGGCGGAGTGCCCGCAACCGTCGCATCCGTATAATTCCCTTTTGCATCAGGAGCTTTTTCTCATGCGCCTTCTTGGCAAAGCGCTCACCTTCGACGATGTGTTGTTGGTGCCCGCCTTCTCCCAGGTGTTGCCCCGCGACACCAGCCTCTCGACCCCCCTCTCGCGCAACATCCGGCTGAACCTGCCGCTGGTGTCTGCAGCCATGGACACCGTGACCGAAGCGCGCCTGGCAATTGCCATTGCGCAGGAGGGTGGCATCGGCATCGTGCACAAGAATCTCACGGCGCAGCAGCAGGCCGCCGAGGTGGCCAGAGTCAAACGCTACGAGTCGGGCGTGCTGCGTGACCCGATCACGGTGGCGCCGGAAACGACGGTGCGGCAGGTGATGGAGCTGTCGCGCCAGCATGGCATTTCGGGCTTCCCGGTGCTGCAGGGCAGCAAGGTCGTCGGCATCGTCACCAACCGAGATTTGCGCTTCGAAACCCGGCTGGATGCGCTGGTGCGCGACATCATGACGCCGCGCGAAAAGCTCATCACCGTGCGCGAAGGCGCGTCGCTGGCCGACGGCAAGGCGCTGATGCACCAGCACAAGCTCGAGCGCGTGCTGGTCGTCAACGACGCGTTCGAGCTGCGCGGGCTGATGACGGTGAAAGACATCACCAAGCAGACCAGCTTCCCGAACGCCGCGCGCGACGCGCAAGGCAAGCTGCGCGTCGGCGCGGCGGTGGGCGTGGGCGACGGCACCGAAGAACGCGTTGAACTGCTCGTGAAAGCCGGCGTTGACGTGCTGGTGGTCGACACCGCGCACGGCCACAGCGCCGGCGTGATCGAGCGGGTGCGCTGGGTCAAGCAGAACTTCCCCAAGGTCGACGTGATCGGCGGCAACATCGCCACCGGCGCGGCTGCGCTGGCGCTGGCCGAGGCCGGCGCCGACGCGGTGAAGGTCGGCATCGGCCCGGGCTCGATCTGCACCACGCGCATCGTCACCGGCGTGGGCGTGCCGCAGATCATGGCGATCGACGCGGTCTCGAAGGCGCTCAAGGGCAGCGGCGTGCCGCTGATCGCCGACGGCGGCATTCGCTACTCGGGCGACCTGGCCAAGGCGATCGCCGCCGGCGCGCACAGCGTGATGATGGGCGGCGCCTTTGCCGGCACCGAAGAGGCGCCGGGCGAGATCATCCTGTACCAGGGCCGCACCTACAAAAGCTACCGCGGCATGGGCTCGATCGGGGCGATGCAGCAGGGCTCGGCCGACCGCTATTTCCAGGACGGGCCGGCCAACAATCCCAACACCACCAAGCTGGTGCCCGAGGGCATCGAAGGGCAGGTGCCGTACAAGGGCTCGATCGTGTCCATCATCTTCCAGATGGGTGGTGGGCTGCGCGCGTCGATGCACTCCTGCGGCTGCAGCACCATCGACGAGATGCACGAAAAAGCCGAGTTCGTCGAGATCTCGTCGGCCGGCATCCGCGAGAGCCACGTGCACGACGTGCAGATCACCAAGGAAGCGCCCAACTACCGGATGGAGTAGGGCCTCTCGCGACATGGATGCGCCTCCCCCGACGCAGGACTCCCGTTTGACTCAATTCGATTCCGTGCCGGCCCTGCCGCCGGCGGCGCAGCAGCCGGCGGCGGCCATGCGCTTCATCATGGTCACGGTGCTGATCGACATGATCGCCATCGGACTGATGGTGCCGGTGCTGCCGGCGCTGGTCGGGCGCTTCACACAAAACCAGGGCGACCAGGCGTTCTGGTACGGCGCGGTCACGTTTGCCTTCGGCTTCGCAAGCTTTTTCGGTTCGCCGATCATCGGCGCGCTGTCCGACCGTTATGGCCGCCGGCCGGTGCTGCTGCTGGGCTTTTGCGGGCTGGCGCTGAGCTTCTTCGTCACGGCCATGGCCACGGCGCTGTGGATGCTGATCGTGGTGCGCTTGTTCAGCGGCGCGATGCAGTCCAACGCCGCGGTGGCCAATGCTTACGTGGCCGACATCAGCGCGCCCGAAGAACGTGCCAAGCGCTTCGGCATGCTGGGGGCGATGTTCGGCATCGGCTTCATCCTCGGGCCCATGCTCGGCGGGCTGCTCGGCGGCATCGACTTGCAACTGCCGTTCTTCGTCGCCGGCAGCCTGGCGTTGGTGAACCTGTTGTATGGCTACTTCGTATTGCCCGAGTCGCTGCCGCCGGAGCGGCGCCGGCCGTTCCAGTGGCGCGCGGCCAACCCGCTCGCATCGTTGCGCAGCCTGCTCGAACTGAAGGGCGTGGGCCTGCTGGTCGGCGTGATCGCCTGCACCGGCCTCGCGCAGTTCGTGCTGTACACCTGCTGGGTGCTGTATGGCACGTTCAAGTTCGGCTGGGGGCCGACGGAGAACGGCTGGTCGCTCGCTGCGGTGGGCGTGATCTCGGTGATCGTGCAGGGTGGGCTGCTCGGCCCGCTGCTCAAGCGCTTCGGCACAAGGCGGCTGGCGATGATGGGGCTGCTGTCGTCCACGATCGCCTACCTGATGTATGGCGCAGTGAGCCAGGGCTGGATGATGTACGCGGTGATCGCACTCAACCTGCTCGGCTTCACGGTGCAGGCCACCACGAATGCGATGGTTTCTGCCGCGGCCACCGCCGACACGCAAGGCCAGACGATGGGCTCGGTCAGCTCGCTCAACAGCCTGACCGCGGTGATCGCGCCGCTCATCGGCGCGCCGCTGCTGGCCATGGTCTCGCACCTGCCGCCGGGCGACTGGCGCATCGGCATGCCGTTCTATTGTTGTGCCGTGCTCCAGGGGCTGGCGCTGGTGTTTGCCGTGCTGCACTTTCGTGCCGGTGCGGCCGCCGGGCCCGAGCCGGCGGCTGGCCCGGCCCTCTGAACCTCCCGTACCTCAGTCTTTGCACCTCTCAAGCGACCACGATGCACGACAAGATCCTGATCCTCGACTTCGGCTCCCAGGTCACTCAACTGATTGCCCGGCGCGTGCGCGAAGCGCATGTGTTCTGCGAGATCCACCCCAACGACGTGAGTGATGCGTTCGTGCGCGAGTTCGCGCCCAAGGCCATCATCCTGTCCGGCAGCCACGCCAGCACTTACGAAGACCACGAACTGCGCGCCCCGCAGGCGGTGTGGGACCTGGGCGTGCCGGTGCTGGGCATCTGCTACGGCATGTTCACGATGGCGGTGCAGCAGGG
>JANMYQ010000208.1:0-1502 GCA_031382215.1 Methylibium sp. | reverse complement strand
GCTTGCTGTCGCTTTCGAGCGCTTCCAATTGGTCGTCGAAGATCTGCTTGCTCTCGTAGAGCAGCCGCCCGATCAGCGTCGATTTGCCGTCGTCGACGCTGCCGCAGGTGATGAAGCGCAGCATCTCCTTGGCTTCCTGCTGGGCGAGCCAGGCGCGGACGTCGCTGCGGATCAGCTCATGATCGGATTCGAGCGTGAGGGACATCTAGAAATAGCCCTCCTGCTTCTTCTTCTCCATGCTCGCGCTGCCGGCGTCGCGATCGATCGCGCGGCCCTGGCGCTCGCTGGTCTTGGTCAGGAGCATTTCGGCGACGATGGCCTCGACCGTGTCGGCGTCGCTCTCGACCGCGCCCGACAACGGGTAGCAGCCGAGCGTGCGGAAGCGCACCTTGCGCGGCACCGGCTGCTCGCCGGCAAGCGGCATGCGATCATCGTCGACCATCAGGATCAGCCCGTCACGCTCGACCGTCGGGCGCTCGGCCGCGAAATACAACGGCACAATCTCGATCTTCTCGCGCAGGATATATTGCCACACGTCGAGCTCGGTCCAGTTGGACAGCGGGAACACGCGGATGCTTTCGCCCTTGGCCTTGCGGACATTGTACAGCGACCACAGCTCGGGGCGCTGGCGCTTGGGGTCCCAGCGGTGGTTGCGGTCGCGGAAACTGAACACACGCTCCTTGGCGCGGCTCTTTTCCTCGTCGCGCCGGGCGCCGCCAAAGGCAGCGTCAAAGCCGTGGTGGTCCAGCGCCTGCTTCAGGCCCTGCGTCTTCCACATGTCGGTGTGCACCTGGCTGCCGTGGTCAAACGGGTTGATGCCCAGCGCCTTCGCCTCGGGGTTGTGCCACACCAGCAACTGCATGCCCATCTCGGCGGCCATGCGCTCACGCATCGCGTACATGGCGCGGAACTTCCAGGTGGTGTCCACATGCAGCAGCGGGAAGGGCGGCGGCGCGGGGTAGAACGCCTTTTTCGCCAGGTGCAGCATGGTGGCCGAGTCCTTGCCGATCGAGTACAGCATCACCGGCTTCTCGCATTCGGCGACCACCTCGCGCAGGATGTGGATGCTCTCTGCCTCCAGGCGTTGGAGGTGGGTCAACCGGGTGGATGAGATCAGAGTCATGGACAACGGGCTCGCGGTGGTGTGTGACTGCAGTCACGCGTGCAGGACAACGGGTTGCGGTGCGGCGCTGGCAGCGTCCGCCACAATCTGCCATGAGGCACAGACCCAGGCATCGTTCTGATGGTGCCAGAACTCAACCGCGGCTTTGTCGGCGACCAACCCATGATCAGTGCTGAATGTCTCGAAGCCCTTGCCGCGCTGGCCCGCCAGGCCGGCGCCGTGGTGATGGCGGTCTACGCCACCGATTTCGATGTGCGGGGCAAGGGCGACGCGTCGCCGGTCACCGAGGCCGACGAGCGCGCCGAGGCCGTCATCCTGGCCGGCCTGGCCCGGCTGGCTCCGGGCATCCCTGTGGTGGCCGAAGAGTCGGTGGCTGCTG
>JANMYQ010000184.1:0-44111 GCA_031382215.1 Methylibium sp. | reverse complement strand
GCAGCAGCGATTCCATGGCCCAGAACGGCGCCGGCTTGTCGCGCACCGCCTGCACCCAGGGGCGTGCGCTGTGCACTGCGGCAGGCCAGTCGAGCGCGCCCGACAGGCTGGGCAACAACTGCGACGTCAGCACCTGCAGCTCGTCGCGATAGGGATAAGGCAGGCGGGCGTGCAGCGGCGGTGCGGCGAACATGGTGAGCTCCTGAATTTGGGCCGATTAACGAAGAAGACGCTAGGTTATGTTTTTGGAACCAGCATTAATCGCTAAACTTGCGCCATTCAACCGGGGATCATTCGACATGAAGCAGGACGACGACCGCCCCCAGACGCTCGACAAGATCGACGCCAGAATTCTGCGCGTGCTGCAACGCGACGGCCGCATCTCGAACCTGAAACTGGCCGAAGAGGTCCACCTCTCGCCCACCGCGGTGCTCGAACGCGTCAAGCGGCTGACACGCGACCAGTACATCCTGGGTTACGAGGCGCGCCTGAACCCCGACAAACTCGGCGCCGGCATGATGGTCTTCATCGAGGTGGTGCTCGACCGCACCACGCACGACGCGATGAACACCTTCAAGGCCGCCGTGCAGGTGCGCCCCGAGATCATGGAATGCCACCTGGTGGCGGGCGGCTTCGACTACCTCATCAAGACCCGGGTGGCCAACATCCAGGCCTACCGCGAGTTCGTCGGCTCGGTGATCTGGTCGCTGCCCGGCGTGCGCGAAACCCGCACCTACGCGGTGATGGAAGAGGTCAAGAACACCACGATGCTGCCCATCTGAAGCAGGAACATCTCAAGAAAGAGGACTCCGATGAAGATCGACTTTGTTTCCGACGTGGCCTGCCCCTGGTGTGCCGTCGGCCTGCATTCGCTGGAGACGGCGCTGCAGCGGGTGGGCAGCGACATTTCCGTCGAGCTGCACTTTCAGCCTTTCGAGCTCAACCCGGCCATGCCGCCCGAAGGTGAAGACACGCTCCAGCACTTGGCCAAGAAGTACGGCGCGTCACCGGCGCAACTGGCGCAGGGGCGCGAAACCCTGCGCCAGCGCGGCGCCGCGGTGGGTTTCACGTTCGGCGAACGGCCGCGCATCTGGAACACGTTCGACGCGCACCGCCTGCTCCACTGGGCCGGGCTCGAAGGGCCGGCCGACAGCCAGCGCAAGTTGAAGCTCGCACTGCTGGAGGCCTATCACACGCATGCGCAGAACCCGGGTGCGCACGACGTGCTGCTGCGACTGGCCGGCGAGGTGGGGCTGGACGTGGACCGTGCTCGCGCGATCCTGGCCTCCGATCAATTTGCCGACGTGGTGCGCGAACGTGAACAGTTCTGGCAGCAGCAGGGCATTCACTCGGTGCCGGCGATCATCATCAACGACCGCCACCTGATCTCGGGCGGCCAGCCGCCCGAGGTGTTCGAGCAAGCGCTGCGGCAGATCGCGGCAGAAGCCTGAGCTGGGCGGCACCGGCGCTTGTCGGTCCAAGTCTTGTCAGCCCAAGGCCTGGTCGAAATCGGCGATCAGGTCCTGCGGGTCTTCGAGCCCGACCGACAAACGCACCAGGCCGTCGGCGATCCCCATCTCGGCGCGCACTTCGGCGCCGGCCTCCCAGAAGATCGTCGGCGCGACCGGAATGATCAGGCTGCGCGTGTCGCCCAGGCCGGTGGCCTTGACGGGCAGGCGCAGGCGGTTCAGCACCGGCAGCAGCATGGCGGCGTCGCGCAACTCGAACGCCATCAGCCACGAGCCCGAACCACCGAACAGGCGCTGCGCGAGCGCGTGCTGCGGGTGCGTTTCGAGCATCGGGTAGTGCACAGCGGCGATCGCGGGGTGCGCTTGCAGATGGCGCGCCAGCGCCAGCGCGGTGGCGCTGGTCTGCGCCACACGCAGCACCAGCGTTTCGGCGCCGACGCCGATCTGGTGCGCCTGCTCGCTGGAGAGCGAGCCGCCCATGTCGCGCAGGCCCTTTTTGCGGATCTGCTGCAGGCCCCAGCCGGCCGGGTTGCCCTGGCGGTAGTTGGCGAAGATGTTCGGGTAGGCGCTCCAGTCGAACCCGCCGGTGTCGGTGACGGCGCCACCGAGCGCGGTGCCGTGGCCGGCGATGGTCTTGGTCAGCGAATTGACCACCAGCACGGCGCCCACGTCGCGCGGGCGGAACAGCGCCGGTGAGGTGATGGTGTTGTCCACCACGTACAGCAGCCCGCGCTCGCGGCACAGCACGCCGATGCGTTCGAGGTCGGGCACCTGGGTGCCGGGGTTGGCGATGGTTTCGACAAAGACGATGCGGGTGTTCGGCCGCAGCGCCGCTTCGACCGCGGCCGCCGAGCCGGCGTCCACCTTGCTGACCGCCACACCCAGGTCGCCCAGGGTGCCGAACAGGCTGTTGGTATTGCCGAACACGAAGCGGCTGCTGACCAGGTGGTCGCCAGCGCGCAGCAGGGTCAGGAACACCGCGCTCAGGGCCGCCATGCCGCTGGCGAAGCACACCGTGCCCAGGCCCTGTTCGAGCATGGTGATCTTGGCTTCGAGGGCGGCCGTGGTCGGTGTGCCTTGGCGGGCGTAATTGAAGGCGCCCTTGAGCGTGCCCTGGAACACGCCGATCAGGTCTTCGGTCTTTTCGTAGCCGTACTGCACCGAGGTGTGGATGGGCTTGTGGATGGCGCCATGCTCGACGCCGAAATGGCGGTCGGCGTGCACCAGGTCGGTGGTGATGCTGTTCTTCATGGCGAGTGCCCTGTGCTTCGGGTGGATTCTGTTCAGCCGCGCCCGCCGAAGAGGGCGGTGCCGACGCGCACGATCGTGGCCCCTTCGGCGATGGCGGCTTCCAGGTCGGCGCTCATGCCCATCGAGAGCGTGTCCACCGCCAGCCCCTGCGCTTGCATCGCCGTCAGCAGTTCATGCAAGGCGCGGTGCGGCCGGCGTTGTTCGGCAAAGCTCGCGGCGGGTTCGGGGATCGCCATCAGCCCGCGCAGCCGGAGGCGCGGCAGTTCGGCCACGGTGCGCGCCGCGTCGATCACCTCTGCCGCAGCGAAGCCGCTCTTGCTCGCTTCGCCGCTGATGTTGACCTGCAGACACACCTGCAGCGGCGCCAGATGCGCCGGCCGCTGCTCGCTCAACCGCTGCGCGATCTTCAGGCGGTCGACCGAGTGCACCCAGTCGAATTGTTCGGCGACAACGCGCGTCTTGTTGCTTTGCAGCGGGCCGATCAGGTGCCATTCGATCTGCCCACGCAAGTCGGCCAGCGCAGCGATCTTGTCGACACCTTCCTGGACATAGTTCTCGCCGAAGCGGCGCTCGCCGGCCTCGAACGCTTCACGCACCGCCGCGGGGCCGAAGGTCTTGCTCACCGCCAGCAACGTGACGCTTTCCACGGGGCGCCCCGCTGCTGCGCAAGCCTCGGCAATGCGTCGCTGCACTTCTTGTAGCTTGTCTGCCATCATCGCCATAATGTGCCGAGCGTACCGCGCGACGGCCCTCTTTTTTGTTGGCTACTCCGCCGGGCAGATCGGCAACTCGGCGGCAACCTCGGCGGCAACGCACCCCAGACCCATGGACATCACCCAACTGCTGGCGTTTTCGGTCAAGAACAAGGCGTCTGACCTGCACCTCTCGGCCGGTCTGCCGCCGATGATCCGTGTGCACGGCGACGTGCGGCGCATCAACGTCGACCCGCTCGAACACAAGCAGGTTCATGAGATGGTTTACGACATCATGAACGACTCGCAGCGCAAGGCGTATGAAGAGTCGCTCGAGTGCGACTTCTCATTCGAGATCCAGGGCCTGGCGCGCTTTCGCGTCAATGCGTTCAACCAGAACCGCGGCGCCGGTGCGGTGTTCCGGACCATTCCGTCCAAGATCCTCACGCTGGAGCAGCTCAACACGCCGAAGATCTTTGCCGAGCTGTCGCTCAAGCCTCGCGGCATGGTGCTGTGCACCGGGCCCACCGGCTCGGGCAAGTCGACCACCTTGGCGGCAATGGTCAACCACCTGAACGAGAACGAGTTCGGCCACGTGCTCACGGTGGAAGACCCGATCGAGTTCGTGCACGAGTCGAAGAAGTGCCTGGTAAACCAGCGCGAGGTCGGCCCGCACACCTTGAGTTTTGCGAACGCGCTGCGGTCGGCGCTGCGCGAAGACCCGGACGCGATCCTGGTCGGCGAAATGCGCGACCTGGAAACGATCCGCCTGGCGCTCACCGCCGCAGAAACCGGCCACCTGGTGTTCGGCACCCTGCACACCTCCAGCGCCGCCAAGACGGTCGACCGCATCGTCGATGTGTTCCCCGCGGCCGAGAAGGAAATGGTGCGCTCGATGCTGTCGGAGTCGCTGATCGGCGTGATCTCGCAGACCTTGTGCAAGCTGAAAGACGGCAGCGGCCGCGTGGCGGCGCACGAGATCATGCTGGGCACTGCGGCCATCCGCAACCTGATCCGCGAGAACAAGGTGGCGCAGATGTACTCGTCGATCCAGACCGGCAACAGCATGGGCATGCAGACGCTCGACCAGAACCTGGCGGATCTGGTGCGGCGCAATGTCGTCTCGGCCGCCGAGGCGCGCGCCAAGGCCAAGTTCCCCGAGAACTTCCCCGGCTGAACCGCAAGGAACCTGAATCATGGAACGCGACCAGGCATCAAAATTCGTCAACGACCTGCTGCGCCTGATGGTGTCGCGCAACGGCTCCGACCTGTTCCTCACGGTGGACTTTCCGCCCGCGATCAAGGTCGACGGCAAGGTCACCAAGGTGTCGCCGCAGCCGCTCACCGGCCAGCACACGATGGCGCTGACCCGCGCGGTGATGAACGACAAGCAGGCCGCCGAGTTCGAGCGCACCAAGGAATGCAACTTCGCGATCGCGCCGCAGGGCATCGGGCGCTTCCGCGTCAACGCCTTCGTGCAGCAAGGCCACGTGGGCCTGGTGATGCGGACGATCCCGCAGAAGCTGCCCACCATCGACAGCATGAACCTGCCGCAGGTGCTGAAAGACGTGGCGCTGACCAAGCGCGGCCTGGTGATCCTGGTGGGTGCCACCGGCTCGGGCAAGAGCACCTCGCTGGCGGCGATGGTGGACCACCGCAACGAGAACTCCTACGGCCACATCATCACGATCGAAGACCCGGTGGAGTTCGTGCATGCGCACAAGAACTGCATCATCACGCAGCGCGAAGTGGGCATCGACACCGACGACTGGGGCATGGCGCTGAAGAACACGCTGCGCCAGGCGCCCGACGTGATCCTGATGGGCGAGATCCGCGACCGCGAGACCATGGAACACGCGGTGGCGTTTGCCGAAACCGGCCACCTGTGCATGGCCACGCTGCACGCCAACAGCTCCAACCAGGCGCTTGACCGCATCATCAACTTCTTCCCCGAAGAGCGCCGCGCGCAGTTGCTGATGGACCTGTCTTTGAACCTGCGGGGCCTGATCTCGCAGCGCCTGCTGCCACGCCAGGAAGGCAAGGGCCGGGTGGCCGCTGTCGAGATCCTGCTCAACACGCCGCTGATCGCCGACATGATCTTCAAGGGCGAGGTGACCGAGATCAAGGAGCTGATGAAGCGCTCGCGCGAACTCGGCATGCAGACCTTCGACCAGAGCCTGTTCGACCTGTACGAGAATCAGCTCGTGACGTATGAAGACGCGATCCGCAACGCCGATTCGGTCAACGATCTGCGCTTGCAGATCAAGCTGAACAGCCAGCGGGCCCGCTCGATGGACCTGTCGGCCGGCACCGAGCACATGACGATCATGTGAACGGCGCATTGCCGAACCGACGCGGCCTCGTTTCGAGGCCGCTTTCATTTATCCGCCTGAATTTCGCCTGCCTGATGTCCCGATGAGCACCAAGACCTACGACCCAATCGCACCGCAAACCGTGGCCTTTCTCGGCCTGGGCGTCATGGGCCATCCGATGGCCGGCCACCTGGTGCGCGCCGGGCACCGCGTGACGGTCTACAACCGCACCGGCGCCAAAGCCACGGCCTGGGCGGCCGAATACGGCGGCGCCGCGGCGGCCACGCCCAAAGCCGCGGCCGCCGGTGCGGATGTCGTTTTCTGCTGCGTCGGCAACGACGACGACCTGCGCTCAGTGGTGCTGGGGGAGCAAGGCGCCTTTGCGGGGATGAAGCCGGGCGCGATCTTCGTCGACCACACCACGGCTTCGGCCGCGGTGGCGCGCGAGCTGAGTGCCACCGCGCGCCAACAGGGCCTGCAGTTCATCGACGCGCCGGTGTCGGGCGGCAACCTGGGCGCGGTGAACGGCACGTTGACCGTGATGTGCGGGGGCGACGCAGCCGCGTTCCAGGCCATGCAGCCGGTGGCGCTGGCTTTTGCCCGCGCGGTGACCCTGCTGGGCGACAGCGGCGCCGGTCAGTTGGCCAAGATGGTCAACCAGACCGCCATTGCCGGGCTACTGCAAGGCCTGGCCGAAGCGATTGCCTTCGGCGAACGCGCCGGACTGGACATGAAAGCCGTGCTGGCCGTGATCGGCAAGGGCGCCGCCCAGAGCTGGCAGATGGACGTGCGCGGCCCGACGATGATTGCCGACCAGTTCGACTTCGGCTTTGCGGTCGACTGGATGCGCAAGGACCTGGGCCTGGTGCTCGACGAAGCCCGGCGCAACGGCGCGCGTCTGCCAGTCACTGCGCTGGTGGACCAGTTCTATGCCGACCTGCAGGCGCAGGGCGGCGGGCGGCAGGACACGTCGAGCCTGGTGCGGCGGCTGCGCTGAGGCACTCAGTCGCGGGCATCGAGCCCGCTCCTTCGCCGATCGCTTCGCTGGTCGATCCCCCGGGACCGTAGGGCCCCTTACGTCGCCCTGCGGGGCCCCTCGCCCTTCGCTTTCGCGCTCTAACGCGCCACCTTGGGCAGGTCGGCGAGTTCGGCTTCGGTGAGGATGTCGAACACCCGCACCACCTTCACCACGCCCGGCACACGTTGCGCCACTTCGGTGGCACGAGCGGCCTCGCGTTCGGTCACTCGCCCCATCAGATAGACCGTGCCGCGTTCGGTCACGACCTTGAAGACGTTGGCCAGGATGTCCTTGGCGTCCACCAGGCTGGCCTTCACCTTGCTCGTCAGCAGCGCGTCGGCCGAGCGGCTGTTGAGCGAGCTGATGCCAGTGACCCCCAGTTCGTTGAACACCGTGCGCACGTTGTCGATGCGCCCTACTGCCTGTTCCATGCTCGCCTTGTCGGCTTCGGTGGCCACCTCGCCGGTGAGCAGCACCTGGCGGTTGTAGCTGGTGGTGTTGACATGGCCGCGGTCGCCCAGCAGCTCGCGCGCGCGGCTGCCGGACTTGAACTCGATGGCCTGGTCGTCGTACTGGGTGCCGGAGGTGCGCCGATCGGTCACGACCAGCGCGCCGCCTACGAACGCGCCACCGATGAGCAGCGCAGCACAGCCACTGAGCGCAGGCCCCAGCGAGGCGGCCAGGAGCAGGGCGAGCAACGGTCGGGAGCGTCGGAGTGTCGGTCGGATCATGTGTTTTCCTGTTCGCCCAGCAGTTGCAGATCCACCGCATCGCACAGGCAATGCAAGGTGAGGATGTGCACCTCCTGGATGCGCGCGGTGCGTTCGTGCGGAACGCAGATGTGAACGTCGGTTTCGGCCAGCAGGCTGCGCATCTTGCCGCCGGTGTGGCCGGTGAGCGCCACCACAGTCATCTCTTTCGCATGCGCTGCCTCCACCGCGGCCAGCACGTTGGCCGAGTTGCCGCTGGTGCTGATGGCCAGCAGCACATCGCCCGGTGAACCGAGCGCCTGCACTTGCTTGGAGAAGATCGAATTGAAGTCGTAGTCGTTTCCGATGGCGGTGAGGATCGACGTGTCGGTCGTCAGCGCGATGGCGGCCAGGCCCGGGCGCTCGCGCTCGAAGCGGCCGATGAACTCGGCCGCGAAGTGTTGCGCGTCCGCGGCCGAACCGCCATTGCCGCACGCCAGCACCTTGCCGCCGGCCGTGATGCAGCCGACCACGGCGCTCACCGCGTCGGCGATCGGCTTGGAGAGGATTTCGGCCGCCGCGTACTTCAGGTCGGCGCTGTCGAAAAATTGCTGCTGGATGCGTTGTTCGAGCATGGGCACGGATGATATGACACGGCCCTGAGCGATCGGTTCCAGCGAGGTCAAACGGCGTCGGTTCCAGCGGGTTCCGTGTTCACTCCGCGTCGAAGGCACCTCGCAGCCATTCGAGCCGTTCGCCATCGATGGCTACCACATCGAACCGGCACGGCGGCGGCGACGCCAACGAGCGCAGGAAGTGGCCGGCCGCATAGACGAGCTTGCGGCGCTTGGCGGGCGAAATGCTGGCCGCAGCGCCGCCGTGCATGGCCGAGGCCCGGGCACGCACCTCGACGAAAACCAGCGTGCCGTCACGCTCGCGCAGGATCAGGTCGACCTCGCCGCCGCGCGCACGTGGGCCGGCCGCGACCCGATAATTGCGCCGCACCAGCGTGAGGCCATGCGCTGCCAGGTGGGCCAGCGCCCGCGCTTCGCCCGCGTCTCCCACCGCCTTCGTTGTCGGACCCCCCGTGACCACGCTCAACGCCCCCCTCATCCAGCAAGCCGCGGCCAGTGCCGCCGCCGGCCAGCACCACCCGGCAGGCGCACTGTACGTGGTGGCCACGCCGATCGGCAATCTGGCCGACCTGAGCCTGCGCGCGATCCACGTGCTGGCACTGGTGGACGCGATTGCCTGCGAAGACACGCGCCACAGCGCGCCGCTGCTGCGCCAGCTCGGCATCGACAAGCCGCTGGTCGCGCTGCACGAGCACAACGAGCGCGAGGCCTCGACGGCGGTGCTGGAGCGGCTGGCGCGCGGCGAGCGCGTGGCCTACGTCAGCGATGCCGGCACCCCGGCCATCAGCGACCCCGGCGCGGCGCTGGTGGCGGCAGCCCAGGCAGCAGGCCATCGCACGATTCCCATTCCGGGTGCCAGCAGCGCGGTGGCGGCGCTGAGCGTGGCGGGCGACGTGTCCGGCGCAGCGTTCACTTTCTCCGGCTTTTTGCCGGCACGCGGCGGCGACCGCTCGAAAGCACTCAAGGCGCTCGCCGCCAGCCCGGCCACACAAGTGCTGTTCGAAGCGCCGCACCGCATTTCGGAGCTCGCGGAATCGCTCGGTGCCTTGTGCGGCGAGCGGCCGGTCACTGTGTGCCGCGAGCTGACCAAGCAGTTCGAGACCGTCGCCACGCTGGCGGCGGCGCAGTTTTCCGCATGGCTTGCGGAGGACACCAACCGCGGCCGCGGCGAGTTCGTGCTGGTGCTGCACGGTGTGGCGCAAGCCGACGCCGTGTCGAGCCCTGATGCCCACGATCAGACCCTGCAGACCCTGCTCGCCGCGTTGCCGTTGAAGCAGGCCGTGGCGCTGGCCGTCGAGCTGACCGGCGCGTCGCGCAACAGCTTGTATGAACGGGCGCTGGCGTTGAAGCGAGACGCCAGCGCGCCGTGAGCGCGGCGGCTCGATGCCGCCGCATGCCGTCAGGGCTTGGTGGCGGTCTGCACGTCGTGCTTCTGGGCGTGGATGTTCTTGCTGGCACGGTCCTGCATCTTGTGCAGATGCTTGCGCTCGCCTTGGGTGACCTTGCCGTCGGCCTTGGCGTTGGCTTCAGCGACCTTGATGTGGCTCTGCTGCTTGTCGAGCCGATGGGTTTCCTTGGCGTTCAACTGGCCCGACGCGATACCTTGTTCAATGCGCTTTTCCTGGTTCGCTTCGCGCTGGTCGACGCGCGGTGTGGCGGGTGCGGCGGGGGCGGCTGCGGCCTGGGCAAAGGCACCGATGGCGGCGATGGACAACGTGGTGCCGATCAGGACGGTCTTCAGGTTCAGCATGATGTTTCCTTGGGTTGACTGGCGCAGGCGGTAATGCCTGCCGCTGAACAACGGCGGGTCGGGCACGCGAGAAGACCGCATCGCCGTAAAGAAGTGTGAAAGTGCCTTGACCCTGTGGAGCGCTTGCCGCGCGAGTGCGCTCCTACAATCTTCGCTCCCCTCTGCAGGACCATGCCCATGATCTCTCGCGAACCCACGATCGAACGCCTTGCGGTGGCCCGCTCGCTGCTGCTCGAACCCTTCGGGCTGACTGACGCGAGCTTGTCCAGGGCCCTCCAGGCGATCGCCACGCACCGCATCGACGACGCCGACCTCTATTTCCAGTACACCCGCAGCGAAGGCTGGAGCCTGGAAGAGGGCATCGTCAAGAGCGGCAGCTTCGGCATCGACCAGGGCGTGGGCGTGCGCGCGGTGGCGGGCGAGAAGACCGCGTTCGCGTACTCCGACGACATCTCCGAAGCCGCCCTGATGGACGCCGCGCAGACCGTGCGCACCATCGCCGCGGCCGGCCAGAGCCGCAAGGTCAAGATCGACACGAAGACGAAGGTGGCCACCAGCCGCGTGCTCTACGCGCCGATGGACCCGATTGCCACGCTCGACAGCACGCAGAAGGTCGCGCTGCTCGAAAAGGTGGAGAAGCTCGCCCGCGCCAAAGACCCGCGCATCAAGCAGGTGATGGCGGGCCTGGCCGGCGAGTACGACGTGGTGATGGTCGCGCGCGCCGACGGCACCTTGGCGGCCGACGTGCGGCCTCTGGTGCGCCTGTCGGTCACCGTGATCGCCGAGCAGACCATCAACGGCGAAGTGCGCCGTGAAGTGGGCAGCGGCGGCGGCGGCGGGCGCTTCGGCTTTGCGTACTTTCACGACGAGGTGATCGAGGGCTATGTGCGCGACGCCGTCAACGCCGCGCTCACCAACCTCGAATCGCGCCCCGCCAAGGCTGGCGAGATGAGCGTGGTGCTCGGCCCCGGCTGGCCCGGCGTGCTGTTGCACGAGGCCATCGGCCATGGCCTGGAAGGCGACTTCAACCGCAAGGGCAGCAGCGCGTTTGCCGGCCGCATTGGCCAGCGCGTGGCGGCCAAGGGCGTGACGGTGCTCGACGACGGCACCTTGCCCGACCGGCGCGGCTCGCTCAACGTCGACGACGAGGGCAACGCCTCGCAGCGCAACGTGCTGATCGAAGACGGCATCCTGAAGGGCTACATACAAGACTCGATGAACGCGCGCCTGATGGGAGTGAAGCCCACCGGCAACGGCCGGCGCGAAAGTTACGCCGCAGTGCCGATGCCGCGCATGACCAACACCTACATGCTGGCCGGCGACAAGACGAAGGAAGAGATCATCGCCGGGTTGAAGCGCGGGCTGTATGCCACCAACTTCGGCGGCGGGCAGGTGGACATCACGAGCGGCAAGTTCGTGTTCTCGGCCAGCGAGGCGTTCTGGGTCGAGAACGGCAAGATCCAATACCCGGTCAAGGGCGCCACGATCATCGGCAACGGGCCCGACGCGCTGACCCGCGTGAGCATGATCGGCAACGACATGAAGCTCGACACCGGCGTGGGCGTGTGCGGCAAGGAAGGCCAGAGCGTGCCGGTGGGCGTGGGCCAGCCGACCTTGCGCATCGACCGGCTGACGGTCGGCGGCACGGCCTGACTCTTTCCGTCCTTCCTTCGCGCCAGGTCTTGTCATCCGAACCGCCCGCCCGCACGTGATGGGGCTGGTCTTTCAGCCAAGCTTGTTCAAGGAGGTGCCGCGATGTGGAAACGTGTCTCGATGATCTGGCTCGTCGTCAAGGGCGACGCCAAGCGGCTCTGGTACGCGCTCGGCCACCCGCAATCGCCCGGCTGGCTGAAGGCCGGCACGGCGCTGGTGCTGCTGTACCTGGTGTCGCCGATCGACCTGATCCCCGACGTGGTGCCAATTTTCGGCGTGGTCGATGACCTGGTGGTCGTGCCGATGGCGATCCGCTGGCTGCTCAACCGGCTGCCGGCGAACATTCGCGAGCACGCTGAAGCGCGTGCCAGCGGCAAGCCCGCTGCTGCCAAGGTGGTCGAAGAAGTCATCTGAGGATGCAAGCGCCCGCAAGCTCACGCGTTGAGCTTGTGGGTCAGCAACTCGATCAGCGGCTGGTTGGCATTCGCCGGGTCGGGCAGCCGGCCGCCGCCGCCCCGGTACAAGCCGAAGGCGTCTTCGTGCCGGGCATGGCAGGTCCACGCGATGCCGGCATCACCGAGCAGGTCCACCATGTCGGCCATCCAGCGCAGCCCGCCGCGATCGTTTTCGTAGCAGGCGCGGATCACGCCGAATTCACCGAGGAACAGCGCCGCGTTGTTGCGCTTGGCCCAGGCGACGTAGCCGTCGAGCCGCGCCTTCAGGAAAGCCTTGTCGCGGCCCCGCTGCGGGTACGGCCCGCCTTCCCGGCTGCGGAGCTGCGTCCAGCTCGCGAACTGGTGCGTGTACTCGAACGGGTCGTAGCAGTGGAAGGTGTAGATCACGTTCGGGTCGTTGATGGTCACGAAGTTCATCTGTGAGTCGTTCGACCAATCGCCCGCCACCGCATTGACTCTTTCGACGATGACCGGGTGGCGCGCATCGACGCTGCGGATCGCATTCGCCAGTTCCTGCGCCAGCGCCTGCCACTGGCTGCGATGGCGCGGCACGACGGGTTCGTTGACGAGGTCGTAGCCGGCAATCACCGGCTCGTTCGCGTAGCGCTGCGCGACCGCGCGCCACAGCGCGGCCAGGCGCAACTGGTTGGCGCGCACGGCCCACAGCGCGTCTCCTTTGCCGGTGGACTGGTAGCCGCCCGGCGGTGCGTGGAAATTCAGGATCAGGTAGATGCCGTGACGGCGTGCCCATTCGATGTTGGTGTCGAGCCAGGCCCAGCCGTCGTCCAGGAATTCGCCGGGCCGGGCGTCGGACTCGAAGGTCTGCCAGTGCAGGTAGAAGCGCACCAGGTTCATGCCCATCGCGCGCAAGCGCTGGTAGTCGCGTTCGTCGTGGTGGGTCACGGGCAGGCGCCGGTCGGTGTACACGTCGTTGCCGAAGCAGTAGCCGCGCAGCACGGCCGGGCTGCCGTCTTCAAACAGCAGCCGCGTGCCGACCGGGCGGATGAAGCGGAACGGGCCGGCGGTCAGCGGTGGCACCTTGGACCGCGACGGCTGCGCGGGCGGGCCTGGTGCAGCGGCGGGACGCTCCGGCGTGGCATGGCCGCAGCCGCCCAGCAAGCCCAGCGCGGTCACACCTGCGATGCGTGCGACGCAATCTCTGCGCGCTTTCAGTTCGACGGCCACGGCAGCACCTCGGGTCGGGTTCACAGCAAGGGCCGGATTCTGGACGATCACTTAAAGTGCAATTCCCTTCCGACCCACACCTGCTTCGATGGCCACTTTGCTGCTGGGCTGCATAGCCGACGACTTCACCGGCGCCACCGACCTGGCCAACAACCTTGTACGCGCCGGCATGCGGGTGGTGCAGACGATCGGTGTGCCCCAAAAGCCGCTGGACTCGCCGCTCGACCTTGCCGTGGACGCTGTGGTCGTCGCGCTCAAGTCACGCACCATCGGCCCGGCCGACGCCGTTGCGCAGTCGCTGGCGGCGCTGCGCTGGCTGCAGGCGCAAGGCGCGCAGCAGTTCTACTTCAAGGTCTGCTCCACGTTCGACTCGACGCCGCAAGGCAACATCGGGCCGGTGACCGACGCGCTGATGGACGCGTTGAATGCCGGCTTCGTGGCGGTCACGCCGGCTTTTCCGGACAACCAGCGTGCGGTCTTCAAGGGCCATCTGTTCGTCGGCGACGTGCTGCTGAGCGACAGCGGCATGCGCAACCACCCGCTCACGCCGATGACCGATGCGAACCTGGTGCGCGTGCTGCAGGCGCAGACGCAACGGCGCGTCGGGCTGATCGAGCACGGCGTCGTCGCGCGCGGTGCGGCGGCGATCGCCGAACGCATGGTGCAGCTCCAGCGCGATGGTGTGGCGATGGCGATCGTCGACGCGATCCGCAACGATGATCTGGTGCAACTCGGCCAGGCGCTCAAGGGCCACAAGCTGGTCACCGCCGGTTCGGGTGTGGCCATCGGGCTGCCCGCCAACTGGGCGCTAACGCCGTCGCCCGGTGCGGCGGTGCTGCCGGCGGCCGGTGGCTTGAAGGCGATTGTCTCGGGCAGTTGTTCGGTGGCCACCAACGGCCAGGTGGCGCACGCGCGCAGCGCCGGTATGCCGGTGTTTGAAGTCGATCCACTGCAGCTCGCCGCCGGCACCGACGTGGCCGCGCAGGCGCTGGCCTGGGCGCGCGAACGCCTGGCCGCGGGGCCGGTGCTGATCACCGCCACTGCCGAGGCCGCACAACTTCAGGCCGTGCAGGCGCAACTCGGTGCCGCGCTTGCCGGCGAACTGGTGGAGCACACGCTGGCCGCGATCGGCCGTGGGCTGGTGCAGCTCGGTGTTCGGCAACTCGTGGTGGCCGGCGGTGAAACGTCCGGCGCGGTGGTGCAGGCGCTGGGCATCACGCAACTCCAGATCGGCGCGCAGATCGACCCCGGCGTGCCGTGGTGTGCCGCGCTGTCGCCGGCCGCCGACGGGAAGCTGGTGCACATCACGTTGAAGTCGGGCAATTTCGGCACGGCCGATTTCTTCAGCAAGGCGTTTGCGGCACTCGCATGAGCGGCATGGACGAAAGCGGGCTTCGCGACGAAATCTGCCGCGTTGGCCGTTCGCTGTTTGAGCGCGGCTACGTGCACGCCACGGCCGGCAACATCAGCGTGCGGCTCGATGACGGCCACCTGATCACGCCGACCGATGCCTGCCTGGGAACGCTGGAGCCGCAGCGCCTGGCGCGCGTTGACGCGAACGGCGTGCAGACCGGCGGCGACCGCGCCAGCAAGACGCTCGCGCTGCACCGCCGCATCTACGCCAGCGAGCCCACGGCGCGCTGCGTGATCCACACCCACAGCACGCACCTGGTGGCGCTCAGCTTGGCCGGCGTGTGGAGCGACGCCGACATCCTGCCGCCGATCACGCCGTATTACGTGATGAAGGTCGGCCACGTGCCGCTGATCCCGTACCACCGCCCTGGTGACCCGCGGGTGGCCGAGCTCGTGGCGCAAGCCATCGGCGCCGGCCAGGCGCGCGGCACGCCATTGCGCGCGGTGATGCTCGACCGCCTGGGCCCGAACGTGTGGCACGGCTCGCCGGCCGAGGCCAGCGCGGTGCTCGAAGAACTGGAAGAAACCGCGCGGCTCTGGCTGATGACGACGCCTCGGCCGGCGCCGCTGACCGATACACAACTCGACGAGTTGCGATCAGTTTTTGGCGCGTTGTGGTGAGCCGATGTGCCTGACAATGAAAAGTTTGATGCTCCCGATCTCCGACCCACGACCTGGATGACCGCATGAAGAAATCAGACACAACGGCCAAGGCCGGCAAGAAAGACTCGAAGAAGCTGGACTCGAAGAAGCGCATCAAGCCCAGCCAGCTGCGCTCGCGTGCCTGGTTCGACAACCCGGCCAACGCCGACATGACGGCGCTGTACCTCGAACGCACAATGAACTTCGGCCTGAGCCTGGATGAACTGCAGTCGGGCCGGCCGATGATCGGTATCGCACAAAGCGGCTCCGACATCGCGCCCTGCAACCGCCACCACCTGGTGCTGGCCGAACGCATGCGCGAAGGCATACGCGACGCGGGCGGCGTGGCCTTCGAGTTCCCGCTCCACCCGATCCAGGAAACCTGCAAGCGCCCGACCGCCGCGCTCGACCGCAACCTGCAGTACATGGCGCTGGTGGAAGTGCTGTACGGCTACCCGCTGGACGGCGTGATCCTGACCACCGGCTGCGACAAGACCACGCCGGCCCAGCTGATGGCCGCGGCCACGGTGGACATCCCGGCCATCGCCATAAACTCCGGCCCGATGCTCAACGGCTGGCATGAAGGCGAGCGCACCGGCTCGGGCACGATCGTCTGGAAAGCGCGCCAGATGATGGCCAAGGGCGACATCGACTACCCGCAGTTCCTGAAGCTCGTGGCCTCCAGCGCGCCGTCCACCGGCCACTGCAACACCATGGGCACGGCCTCGACGATGAACGCGCTGACCGAAGCGATGGGCATGTGCCTGCCCGGCACCGCCGCCATTCCGGCCCCCTACCGCGACCGCCAGGAAGCGGCCTACCTGACCGGCAAGCGCATCGTCGAGATGGTGTGGGAGAACCTGAAACCGTCCGACATCATGACGCGCGAGGCCTTCGAGAACGTCATCGTCGTCAACTCGGCGATCGGCGGCTCGACCAACGCGCCGGTGCACATCAACGCGATTGCGCGCCATATCGGCGGGAAGCTGGACAACAACGACTGGGAGAAGATCGGCTCCGAACTTCCGTTGCTGGTCAACATGCAGCCGGCCGGCGAATACCTGGGCGAGGAGTACTACCGCGCCGGTGGCCTGCCCGCGGTGGTGGCCGAGCTGGTCAAGAAGGGCAAGATCAAGCCCTCGCCCACCGTCAACGGCAAGACCTTGGCAGAAAACTGCGAAGGTTTGTTCTCGACCGACCGGCGCGTGATCCTGTCTTACGACAAGCCGATGCAGAAGAAGGCCGGTTTCCTGAACCTGAAGGGCAACCTGTTCGACTCGGCGATCATGAAGACCAGCGTGATCACGAAGGAATTCCGTGATCGCTACCTCGAGAACCCGCTCGACCCGATGGCCTTCGAAGGCAAGGCGGTGGTGTTCGACGGGCCCGAGGACTACCACCACCGCATCGACGACCCGAAGACCAAGATCGACGCGCACACCGTGCTGTTCATCCGCGGCGTCGGCCCGGTGGGTTACCCCGGCGCGGCCGAGGTGGTGAACATGCGCCCGCCCAATTACCTGATCAAGCAGGGCGTGACTGCGCTGCCGTGCATCGGCGACGGGCGCCAGTCGGGCACCTCGGGCTCGCCGTCGATCCTGAATGCGTCGCCCGAAGCGGCCACCGGGGGCGGGCTGGCCCTGCTGAAGACCGGCGACCGGGTGCGCATCGACCTGAAGAAGCGCACCGCCAACATCCTGATTTCCGACGAGGAGCTGCAGAAGCGCCGTGACGCGCTGAAGGCCGCGGGCGGCTACAAGTACCCGCCGAGCCAAACGCCGTGGCAAGAGATCCAGCGCGGCATCGTCGACGAGCTCTCCGAAGGGATGGTGCTCAAGCCCGCGGTCAAGTACCAGAAGATTCACGCCACTTTCGGGGTTCCGCGCGACAACCACTGAGGCGCTCAAATAACAAAGAGTTGATCATTTCGGCCTTTTTGGTAAACTCTATGTTATGCCAAAGTCACCGGCCGCCAGTTCCAGCATGCCCCCGGCCGCCGCCGAGGCGCTGCGCCGTCTGGGCGAGAACCTGGCCGTGGCGCGGGTGCGCCGCAAGGAATCGCAGCGGCTTTGGGCTCAGCGCCTGGGGGTGTCGGTGCCCACGCTCATCCGCATGGAGCAGGGCGACGCGGGTGTCGGCATGGGCATCTATGCCACCGCCTTGTGGCTGATCGGGCGGGCCGCGGCGCTGCCTGACCTGGCCGCGCCGCAGCACGACCACGGTGCGCTGGAGTTGGACGTTCGCGAAGCGCTGCGCAAGCGCGCCGTGCGCTCAGCCGCGTCGGTCGAAGCGCGCCTGAACCGCAAGCTGCCGCCCCATGGCTGAGCGCAGCGCACCCAACGCGGCGGCGCCCTACCGGCCCACCGACCAGCTCTTCCTTTGGCTGCTCACCGACCCGGCGCAGCCCGTGCACGTTGGCGAGCTGAACATGGTGCGCAGCCTGCGCGGCGTGTCGCTGCGCTATGCCGACAGCTGGGTCGAGCGCGGATTCGCGCTGAGCGAAGACCTGCCGCTGCTGCGCGGCCAGGAGTTCCTGCCGCCAGACAAGGACAGCGCCGCCGGCGCGGTGGACGACGCCCGCCCGGACCGGTGGGGCGAACGGGTCATCCAGTTCCTCGACAAACCGCCGCGCCTGTCGCTGCTGGAGTACCTGTACTTCGCCGGCGACGAGCGTTTCGGCGCGCTCGGCGTTTCGGCATCGCCCGAGCACTACGAACCGCGCCGCACCGGCCCGCTGCCGCAATTGGGCGACGCCGCCGCGATCCACGAACTGGTTCGCAAGGTGCTGGCCAACGAGCCGATCCCGGCCGACCAGAGGCGCCTGATCGCGCCCGGCGTGACCCTGGGCGGCGCGCGACCGAAGGCGCTGCTCGACATCGACGGCGAGCCCTGGGTCGTGAAGTTCGCTGATGGCGACCCGACCGACACGCCGCTGATCGAACACGCCGCGATGACGCTCGCGCTGCAGGCCGGCATCCGGGTCGCGCCGACCTTGCCGATCCGCCTGAGCGACGGCCACGCGGTGGCGGTGAAGCGTTTCGACCGGATCGGCGCGCGGCGCTTGCACGCACTGTCTGCCCACGTGGCCTTGAAAGCGGCGGCCGAAGGGCTGGGCTACCCGGAACTGGCGCAGTTGCTGCGCCGCCGCGGCGTGGCCGCCGGCGGCGTGAACGTGCGGCAGATGCACGAGCTGTTCCGGCGCATGGTCTTCAACATCCTGATCGACAACACCGACGATCACGAGAAGAACCACGCGCTGCTGATCAACGATGCGCAGCAGTTCGAGTTGTCGCCCGCTTACGACGTGCTGCCCTCGGGCCAGGCACTGGGCTATCAGCAGATGCGGGTGGGAGAGGACGGTGCCGATTCGACCTTGGACAACGCCTTGTCGATGTGCACGCTGTTTTCACTGAAGCGCGATGCGGCCGTCGGCCAAGTCGCGCGTGTTGCCGCGGCGGTGTCGACATGGAAGGCGCACTTCCGCCAGTGCGGCGTGACGGCGCGCGACATCGAACGGCTGGCCGAGCAGATCGACCGCGACTTCCTGAAGGCCCAGCGCGACGCTTTCTCGCCGCAGCCCTGATCAAGCCGCCTGCTGGCGCTCCATCGCCGCTTCGAGCTGGCGCTGGATGCCCTGCACAGCAGCCAGCACGACCGCCGGGTCCATGCCGACTTGCGGCGCGGTCTTGTTGACCTTGTCTTCAACGGTCTCAGGGTCCTTCATCAGCGCGTTGCTCAGCGCCGACAGCATGCAGATCGACGGATCGTGCGCCTGCTTGGGCAGCTCGTCGGTGGCGTTGACAACGACGTGGAAACGAACGCAGTCCACCGCAACCGGTGCCAGGCCCCAGCTTTCGCACAAGGCCGCGCCGAGCGCCTCGTGGCTGACGCCGAACTCGGCATGTTCGAGCAGCAACAATTCTTCGTCGTCGGTGCCGGCCGACGTGAGCATCGCGCGGTAGCGCTCCGGCGCGTGGCGCAGCAGCACCGCCTTGCCGCATTCTTCGAACAGCCCGGCCGAATGCGCGATCCACGGGTCCAGGCCCAGCGCCTTGGCGGTGCGGCCCATCAGCATGCCGCGCACGTTGGCGCGGTCCCACAGCGGGTCGAGCTCGGGCATGTGCGGGAACACCGCCTTCAGGCCCATCGCGAACGTGACCGAGGCCACTTCGCGCGTGCCCAGGTAGGTGACCGCCTGCTTGACACTTTGCACCCGCCCGTTCAGGCCGTACAGCGATGAGTTGACGGCCTTGAGCACCGCCGAAGCGAGCGCCATGTCGGCCGCGATCAGTGCGCTCATCGCCTGCAGGTTGATGTTGTCGTCGGCCAGCATCAGCGACAGCTCGACCAAGGTGTCAGGCTTGGACGGAATGTCGACTTTGAGCGTGCGCAGTTGAGGATCGACGGGCATGGCGGGCCTTTCGGAAAAGCTGGGTCGGACTCGAAGCCCATGCTATGAAGCCGTGCGATCGGCAATGCCGCGAACAACGCCCCCCGAACCCGCCAGTTCAGCAGACGGCCAAAAGCAAAAAGGGGCGTCGGATCACCGACGCCCCTCTTGCTTGTCTTCTTGTTGCTATGTTCGGCCCAACGAATCCAGCCGTTCTTGGCGCCTGCACCGGAACACCCGGCCCGCGCTCATTTGTCTCCTCAGCCCCTCGTACACCCGAGGCACCATGCTGGTGCCCGATGCGAGTGGCGAGACTGTAGGCCGTGACGGCGAAGCACAGCACTGGGGCTTTCCCTGCGCCAGGTTTCGCAGTACGGAAGCACCACTTTCGGGCGCTCCTTCAGGTGTCAAATTGCATCAAGCGCGAGCGGCCGGAACGCTCAGCGTGACGCAGGTACCTTGCCCCGACGTGCTCGATACATCGACCTCGCCGCCGTGCAGTTCGACAATGCGTTTGACGATCGCCAACCCCAGCCCCTTGCCGCCTTCACCGGTGGCCGGCGCAACGGTCTGGCGGCTTTGATAGAAGCGATCGAACAGTCGGCAGGTCGGCCGCGGCAATGCCGGGCCCGGTATCGCTCACGCGCACTTGCACCTGGTCCTGGCCCTGGTCCTGCCCTTTGCTTCGCACCCTTTGCGCGACCAGCGTGATCGTGGCGCCGGGCTGGCAGAACTTGAGCGCGTTGTCTACCAGGTTAGCAATCGCGCGCTCGAACAGTTCGATGTCGAGCATCGCAAACGGCGGCGCCGAGTCGTCGGCCAACACATGTTCGCTGCGCAGCACCACGCCATGTTGCGCGGCGCGTTCGGCAAACCGCAGGCCGATGTCGTCGAGCAACTCGCCCGCGTCCACCAGCCCGGCGCGCAGCTTGAATTGCGGTTCGTCGAGCTGGGCCAGGTCACCCAGCGACTGCACCAGGCGCGCCGCGTTGCGGGTGTTGCGCAGCGCCACTTCCACAAGGCGGCGGTCGTCGGCGCGTTGGGCGTCGCCGGCCCAGCGGCTGTCCAGCGTCTCCAGGCAGGCCACGGTGGCGGTCAGCGGCGAGCGCAGGTCGTGCGACAGGTTGCTGACGCCTTCACGTCGAAAATGGTCGAGCCGGCGCAACGCGTTCCACTGCTTGCGCAAGGTCGCCAGCATCATGTCGAAAGCATTGCCGAGCTGGCCGAACTCGTCGCGCGGCGCGGCCGGCAGCAAGGCCTGCGGCGTCTCGGCCAGGCCTTCTTCGAGGCCGCGCTGAGACAGGTTCGCCACGGCTTCGGTCAGCCGCCGCAACGGCCGCGTGACCGAGGCAATCACCAGCCACGCCAGCAAGGTCGTCAGCGCCACGATACCGGCAATGGCCGCCAGTGCCGGCAGCGCAAAGCTCCGGCGCACGGCCTCCCAGCGCGAGGACGGCAGATCGGTCTTGTGGCACACGAGGTACAGAAAACCCGACACCGGCTCGTCGCCACGGATGACGGCACGCCGCAAGGGCCGGGCGGCGATCACTGCATTGGCGTCCATGCGCTCCGGGTCGTCGCCCATCACGAAGGGCATGCTGCGCGCGCCGGTGGTGCCGGCCACCGCCGCCTGCAGCGAGCTGAGCGAGACCTTGTAGTCGGCCGGCAGCGGCGCGTCGCCGGTGCGCGACAAGATGCTGCCCTGGGCGTCGAGCAGGTAGAGCTGGGTGTCGGGTTCGTACAGCACCAGGTTGCGCAGCCAGGCGTTGAATTCCTGTGGCTGGCGTTCGTGCAGGTCGAGCAGATCGTCGTAGGTGGACGTCACGCGCCCGAGGAAGGCGGTGGCCCGCTGGAAGGTCGTCTCTTTCTCGAAGCGCTCGAAAGCCACCAGCACGGTGGCGATCACCAGCAAGGCGGTGATCAGGCCGATGGCAACGATCGTCAGCGCGATCTTCAGGCGAACCGTCAATGGAGCCCCGCGTTCCTCATGCTGGCGCGTCGCGCATCTTGTACCCCGCCCCGCGCACGGTCAGGATGAGCTCGGGCCGCATCGGGTCGGCTTCGAGCTTGGCGCGCAAGCGGTTGATGTGCGTGGTGACGGTGTGCTCATAACCATCGTGCGTGTAGCCCCACACCGCCGTGAGCAACTGCGAGCGCGAAAACACGTGGCCGGGATGGGACGCGAAGTGCAGCAGCAAGTCGAACTCCAGCGCGGTGAATTCGAGCGCTTCGCCGCGGTAGCGCACCTGGCGCTTGGCAGGCAGGATTTCCAGGTCGCCGTTGCGCAAGGGCGTGCCGCCGAATGCGCCACCGAACGCGCCGCCCTGCGTCTGCGCGGCGCGCAGCAG
This sequence comes from Methylibium sp., assembly GCA_031382215.1. GTDB lineage: Bacteria > Pseudomonadota > Gammaproteobacteria > Burkholderiales > Burkholderiaceae_C > LGRD01. Next base: position 22,209 of record JANMYQ010000184.1, on the reverse strand, counting down.
GTCGGCGCGGCGCAGCAGCGCCTTCACGCGCGCCAGCAGTTCGGGCAGCGAGAACGGCTTGGTCAGGTAGTCGTCGGCGCCCAGCTCCAGGCCGAGCACGCGGTCGAGCTCGGTGGACTTGGCAGTCAGCATCAGGATCGGCGTGCTGCGCCCGCGCGCGCGCAGCGCCTTGCACACCTCCAGGCCGTCCAGGCCCGGCATCATCAGGTCCAGCACCAGCAGGTCGCTGCTCTGTTCGTTCTGGCTTGCCAGCGCGGCCTGGCCGTCGGCAACCGCCGTTACGTCATATCCGGCGCCGCGCAGGTTCAACACCAGCAGGTCGCGGATGTCGGTCTGGTCTTCGGCGACCAGGATGGTGGCGGCACGGGGGCTGGGCATGGCCGATTGTCGTTCCGGCAGCGGCGCTTCTTACGCCAGATGATCCGTGCGATCCACCGTTTGGTACTGATCAGGCACTGATCAGGTACGCAAATGTGATCTTCCTGTGAGCTTCGGTGAGGGTGTTGCGAGATGCGGTGGCCACAGTCCACCCATCGACAAGAAGCCCCAGGAGCACCCCGCATGAACGCCACCACCGCACTGTCACCGAGTTTCCAGCCGTCCTTCATGCCGACCGCCGGCTCCGGCGTGTCGTGGAGCGAGATGGTGTCGCACCGCAACTACCTGGTGCGTTTTGCCCAACGCAAGCTGCGCGACCCGATGCTGGCCGAAGACGCGGTGCACGATGTGTTCGAAGCGGTGCTCTCCGGCCGCGCCGCGTTTGCCGGCCGCGCGGCGTTGCGCTCTTGGCTGACGGCGGTGCTGAAGAACAAGATCGTCGACGCGGTGCGCCGCAACGCCGGCACCGACCAGCTCGACGATGAGACGATGGACAGCGGCGCGCTGGCCATCGCCTGCCCGCAGCCGCAACCCGACGAGGTGGCCGAGCAGCGCCAGTTGCTGGCGCTGGCGCTCGCGCGCATCGAAGCGCTGCCGGCCGGGCTGCGCGACGCCATGCGCCTGCGGGTGCTCGAAGAGCAGTCCACCGAATCGGTCTGCGCCAGCCTGGGCATCAGCGAAGACAACCTGTTCGTGCGCATGCATCGCGCGCGCAAACATCTGCTTTCTTGAAGCCGCTGCCCAGACACCGCCGATCAGGGATTCGACGCGTCCTGCTGCACCCACTCGGCGGCGCGTTCGGCGATCATCAGCGTCGGCGAGTTGGTATTGCCGCTGGTGATACGCGGCATCACGCTCGCGTCGACCACGCGCAGGCGCATCACGCCATGCACGCGCAGGCGCGCATCCACGACGGCCAGCGGGTCTTCGCGCGGCCCCATCTTGGTGGTGCCGACCGGGTGGAAGATCGTTGTGCCGATGTCACCGGCCAGGGTGGCGAGTTCGGCATCGCTCTGGAACTGCACGCCCGGCTTCACCTCGACCGGCTTGCAATGCGCCAGCGCCGGCTGCGCGACGATGCGGCGCGTGAGGCGCAGGCTGTCGGCCGCGATGCGCCGGTCGGCGTCTGTGCTCAGGTAGTGCGGCGCGATGCTCGGCGCTTGCTGCGGGTCACCTGAGGTGATCTGCACCCGCCCGCGACTCGTCGGGTTCAGGTTGCACACACTGGCGGTGAAGGCGTTGAAGGTGTGCAGCGGCTGGCCGAAAGCGTCGAGCGAGAGCGGCTGCACGTGGTATTCGAGGTTCGCGTGCGGCTGGCCGGCATCGCTGCGCGTGAAGGCGCCGAGTTGCGACGGCGCCATACTCATCGGCCCGCTGCGCTTGAGCGCGTATTCCAGCCCGATCAGCGCCTTGCCCCAGAGCGAGTTCGCCTGCGTGTTGAGCGTCTTCACGCCTTCGACCTGGAACACCGCGCGGATCTGCAGGTGGTCTTGCAGGTTCTCGCCGACACCCGGCAGCACGTGCTGTACGCCGATGCCGTGCCGCCGCAGCAGCGGCGCCGGCCCGATGCCGGAGCGCTGCAGCAAGGGCGGCGTGCCGACCGCCCCGGCGCACAGCAGCACTTCGCCGCTACCGTCGGCGGGCAGCGCCACCCGCAAAGGCTCACCGCCCGATGAGCCTCCGAATGAGCGCCGCACTTCAACGCCGACCGCGCGCCGCGGCGCGTCTGCCGAGGGCTCCAGCAACACGCGCGTGATGTGCGCACCGGTCCACACCACCAGGTTGCTGCGCTGCTGCACCGGCCGCAGAAAGGCCGTCGCTGCGTTCCAGCGCACGCCCGCTTTCTGGTTGACCTCGAAGTAGCCCACGCCTTCGTTGTCGCCACGGTTGAAGTCGCTGCAGGGCGGAATGCCGGCCTGCTGCGCGGCCTGCGCAAAAGCGTCGAGGATGTCCCAGCGCAGGCGCTGCTTCTCGACGCGCCATTCGCCGCCGGCGCGTTGGCCGCTCGCATCGAAACCCGGCGCAGCGTGCAGCGGATCGGCGCCGCGGTGGAAATCTTCGTGCTTCAGGAATGCAGGCAGGCACTCGTTCCAGCTCCAGCCGGGGTTGGCACCCAAGCCGTCGCCCTGCCCCCACTGGTCGTAATCGCGCGCCTGGCCACGCATGTAGATCATGCCGTTGATGCTGCTGCAGCCGCCCAGCACCTTGCCGCGCGGGTAGATCAGGCTGCGGCCGTTCAGGCCCGGTTCGGCGTCGGTCTTGTAGAGCCAGTCGGTGCGCGGGTTGCCAATGCAGTAGAGATAGCCCACCGGGATGTGGATCCACACATAGTCGTCGCGCCCGCCGGCTTCGATCAGCAGCACGCGCTTGGTCTTGTCGGCGCTCAAACGGTTGGCGAGCAGACAACCGGCGGTGCCGGCGCCGCAGATGATGTAGTCGAAGGTAAGGTCGCTCATGGCCGACAAGGGGACCGGGCCAGCGCCGACAAGCCTACCGGACTGTGCTGGCCAGGATCGGGAACAGCTTGACCAGCCCGTCCGACATGACCTCGACAGCCAGCGCGGCCAGGATCAAGCCCATCAGCCGCGTCATCACGTTGATGCCGGTCTTGCCCAGCACACTGGCAATGCGCCCCGACAGGCTGAAGGCCAGCCACACCGACAGCCCGATCACGACCCCGTAACCAACCAGGATCGCCTGCTCCCACCAGTGGCGCGTCTTGTCGGCGTAGATGATCATCGTGGAGATGGTGGCCGGCCCGGTCAGCAGCGGAATGGTCAGCGGCACGATGGCGATGCTGGCGCCGGCGTCGACCTTGGTATTGCCCTCGCTCACGTCTTCGGCGCGCGTTTCGGCCTGCTGCGCGTTCAGCATCTGCAGTGACGAGATCAGCAGCAGCATGCCGCCGCCGACCTGGAACGAGGCCAGCGAGATGCCGAAGAACTCGATGATCTTCAGCCCCGCCAGCGCGCTGACGCCGATCACCACGCAGGCGCTGAACGCGGCCACGCGGATGGTTTTCTGGCGCTGGCGCCGGTCGAAACCCTGGGTGAAGTGAATGAAGAACGGGATCGCCCCGATCGGGTTCACGATCGCGAGCAGGGCCACCAGGGGCTTGTAGATGTCCATGCGGGGATTGTGCTGCCTCGGGTCGCCTCGGGGCGCCTCTCTCGCTACGTCAGGCGTGCTCGGCCGCCAGGGCGCGCAGGTAGCGCAGGCCCGACACCGCGCGTGCGCCATACCAGCTGAGCAGCTCGCCGTCGACCACGGTCGCACTCGCGTTCGGGCACAGCCGGCGCGCTTCGGCGAGATGCGCTGCGCCGAAGGCATACGGTTCCGAGCTGAGCAGCACGCGCTCCACGTCGGCCAACCAGGGTTCGTGGCCGTGCACCACCGGGTAACGCGCCGCGCCGCTCGGGCCGCCCTGGGTGGCCGGGCAGGTGCGCCAGTTCACCAAGGCAAGCATGTTCGACAGGTAGGTGTCGCGCGCCACCGTCATCCACGGGTCGCGCCAGATCAGGTAGAGCACGCGCCGTTGCGCGCACATGTCGTGCCCGGTCAGCGCCAGTTCGGTGCGCAGGGCCTGCTTGAGGGCCGCGGCGCGGTTGCCCACGCCTTCCACGTGGCCGAAGGCGGCAACGAACTGATCCACCAGCGTGAGGTTGTCCTGCGGCGCAAGCGGGTGGGTGACCACGAGCTGGGGTGCGTCGGTGCCCCAGGCACGCAGCGCGTCGGCGATATCGCGCCGGTTCTCATCAATGTTGAGGAGAACGTGGGTCGGCGCCAGGCGGCGCAGTTTGGCCAGGTTCACGTCTTTGGTGCCGCCGACCTTGGGCACCGCGGCGAGCAGCTCGGCCGGGTGAATGCAGTAGCCGGTGCGCGCCACCAGCTGCGGCGCCAGGCCCAGCGTCACGGCCAGCTCGGTCAGGCTGGGAACCAGACTGGCAATGCGCGGGGCGGGCGGGGGCGTCATGGGTTGAGGAGGAAGCATGGGGCGGATCAATAGGGAAACAACATTTGTTCAGAACAGGCCTGCCACCGCAACCCCAATTCCCGTATATTCGCCAGTCTGTGCATGGACGCGGCGCCTTCGCTTGAATGGTTCACGATGGGTAGAAGCTCCACATGGTCTGTAGGAAATGGAAAGGGGCTCACCCATGGGCAATAAACTTTATGTCGGCAACCTCGCGTACAGCGTACGCGACGAAGATCTGCAACAAGCGTTCGCACAATTCGGTTCTGTCACGTCCGCCAAGGTCATGATGGATCGCGACACGGGCCGTTCCAAGGGCTTCGGCTTCGTGGAAATGGGCACCGATGCCGAGGCGCAAGCCGGCATCAACGGAATGAATGGCCAGGCCCTCGACGGCCGCGCGCTGGTGGACAATGAAGCCCGTCCGCGCGAAGAGCGCCCGGGTGGCTTTGGTGGCGGCGGTGGCCGCTCCGGCGGGGGTGGCGGCTTCGGTGGCGGCGGTGGCCGCTCCGGTGGCGGCGGCTTCGGCGGCGGCGGTGGTGGTGCCGGCGGCGGTGGTGGCGGCTACGGCGGTGGCGGCGGTGGCCGCTCCGGCGGTGGTGGAGGCTACGGCGGTGGTGGCGGTGGCCGCTCCGGCGGTGGCGGCGGCTACGGCGGTGGTAGCGGTGGCGGCAGCGGCGGTCGCGGCGGTTACTGAGTCACCGAGCGAGTCACCCGGCTCGCAGGTTTGATCGAAGAAGGCGGAGCGCGCAGGCGCCCCGCCTTTTTTCATGTGCCCCTCCGTTCAGCGGTCCAGCTCGAACGACAGTTTTGCGAACAACTCGGTGTCGCGCTTGGCGGCCGGCTGCTCGGTCTGCCGGCTGGCGCCAATGCTGAAGCTGCGCCCGACACCCACACGGCGCTGGAACACGAGCGATGCGACCGAGGTTTGCTCCCGCGCCGCCGCCAGCGGCACCCTCGAATCGGCGGCGCGCTTCAAGCGGCTGGCTTGCCACACCACGCGCAGCGCGTCGCGCGCGCTGAAGTGCAGGACGCCGAGCCAGCGCGCACTACTGTCGGTCAGCGCGCGCGTGCCATCGGGTGCCGCCACGAAGTTCTGCTCGACACGCTGCTGCGACTCGACGCCCCAGCCATTGGGCAGACCCCCGCGCAGGTTCGCCTCCAGCAAGACCTTGGCGCCACGGCCGACGCGGTCGGCCTCCACGTCGAGCCGCCGGCCCCATTCGAGCTCGATGTTCAGGCGCGGGAACCACGGCGCCGGGTTGATCGCGAAAGCGCCGGCCGGGCCGCCTGTCGAGTGCAACCGCCCACCCGCGACGGCGCGCTCGGCGTTCAGGTTGAGCTGGATCCAGGCCTCGGTGTTGCGTGCCGCGGCGAGCCAGATGCCGGGGTGCAAGCGCCGCGAGATCAGCTCGCCGCCGGCCACGCCATGGGTGGCGTCGGCGAGCGTGTTCTTCTGCTCCATCCAGAAGAAGTTCTCGAACTCGTAGGCGGTGAAGCCGGGTAACACGACTTCGCCGTACCGGCGGATCACCTCGGCTTCCAGCACGCGCACGCCGGCCTGTTCGACGAAGCCGTTGTGATTGCGAAAGCGCGGGCTGGTGCGGCTCAGCTCGGCCTTGAAGTTCCAGCCTGGAACGCGCCGGAACCACGAGGCGAACCACTGCTCGCCGGACTCGCGCTCGCCACGCACCGGCTGCCCTGCGGCGTCGAACAGCGCCGTCGTCTGCGACGCGAGCGCGCGCACGCGGAACTGCTGCGCTTCGCTGCTGCGCCACAGCACGTCGGCACCGGCGACGTGGTTGCTGCGCCCGGCGGCGTAGTCGCGTGAGGACAGCAAGGCGCCGGCGCTGAGGTCTGCCGCGTGCAGCCGGCCGCGCAGCAGGCTGGCCTGCGAACGTTCGTCCTGCACGGCCACGCCGGTGCCGAAGGGCCCGGGCAGCAGCACCAGGCCACCACCGTCGTCGCGCAGGCTCAGCGCAGTGGCGTCGGCGCTGGCGCCGCGCCAGGTAGCGCGCAGGCCCCAGCCGGGGTCGGTGACCGAGCGCGAATAGAACGCCGCCAGCGGCAGGTCCAGCACGTCGGTGCTTTCCAGGAAGAACGGCCGCTTTTCGGGCACGCTGAGCGCAAAGCGGGTGTTGCCGGCGAGCTGCGGCACGTCGAGTTCGACCTGCGAGAAGTCGGGGTTCAGGGTCGCGTCGATCACCCAGTCGGCGCGCGGCCGCCACTTGATCTGCGCGCCCAGCGCGGCCTCGGTTTCGCGTTGTTTGCCCGATCCGTCGGTCTGCTGCGTTGCGCGCAAGGTGAGCTCGGGCCGCACCGACAGGAACGAGTGGTGGCGCACGCGCTCGGCCAGGTCCTGCAGGCCGTCGATCTCCTGCAGCTCGGCGATGAAGTTCAGTGCGTTCGACGTGAGCGGCGCGCTCAAGATCAGCGCATTGGTCTCGCGCGGAATGCTGCGCCCGACCATCAGGCGCCACGGCACGCCGCCTTCGAACGGGTAACGCAGCGACAGGAACGGCAGACGCAGCTCGACGCTGTAGCCGTCGTGCAGCCGGTGGGCAGCGGCGTCGAACTCGAAGTCGGGCGCGAAGTCTTCGGCATCGGTGGCGGCGACGTACATGCCGTCGGCCACCACGCCAGCGGCGTTGACCCGCACGAACTGCGCCGAGCGGCGCGTGCCCACCGGGTCGAGCACGACCAGCACGAAGTCCTGCTCGCGCTTGACCTCGTCGCGCCGGATCAGCGGGGCGCGGATCTCATCGGGGCGCGGGTCGAACGCGCGAATGCCGAACACGATGGCGTGTTCTTCCACCACCACCTGAACCGTGGTGCGGTACTCGGCGGGTGCGGGCAGGCCGTCGAGCGGCTTGTATTGAAAGAAGGCGTCTTGCAGCGGGGCGGTCGACCACACCGGGTCGTCGAGCCGGCCGTCGATGCGCAAGGGTGCGGCATCGGGCGGCAGGTGAACGGCGCGCGGCTGGGCCGAGGCACCCGCGGCGATGGAAAGGAGCGCGGCCAGCAGCGCCGCCGTGCGCCGCCCGCGCCTCATTCGTTCTGGCGCAGCTTTCGAGGACGGCTAGCGAGCAGCCGGTCGAACACCGCGTTGGGCAACAGGCGCAGCAGCTTGGCCAGCACGCCCATCTGCCACGGGATCACGCGGTAACTGGTGCCGGTCACGATCGTGTCGAAGGCCTTGTCGGCAAAACCTTCGACCGGCATCAGGAAAGGCATGCGGTAGCGGTTGTCGCGCGTCAGCGGCGTGTCGATGTATCCGGGTACCACGGTCACGACCTTCACGCCGCTGGGGCGCAACTCGCCGCGCAGGCTTTCGCAATACGTGGCTACTGCCGCCTTGCTGGAGCAGTACGCGCCGTGCCCCGGCAGGCCGCGGATGCCGGCCACGCTGGCAATGCCGACCAGGCAACCCGAACCGCGTGCGCTCATCAAGGCAACGAAAGGCTGGAAGGTTGCGGCCAGGCCGAGGTTGTTGGTTTCAAAGACGGCGCGCATCACTTCCAGGTCGTCGAACACCGCCGTGTCCATGCCCACGCTGATGCCGGCGTTGGCGATCACCACGTCGGGCAGACCCTGCGCTTGGGTGCAGGCGCGCCCGGCAGCGGTGATGCTGGCGATGTCGCGAACGTCGGCCGCGTAGACCGCAAAACGATCCGCCGCCAGCCCTTGCGTCTGCGCCCAAGCCTGCACTTCGGCACTGCGCCGGGCCACCAGCGCGAGCCGGTAACCGGCGCGGTGAAAACGCAGGGCCAGCGCCTGGCCGATGCCGCCGGACGCCCCGGTGATGAACACCAGCGGAGCGTTCACTGAAGCACCCTGAGGCAAGGGCCACGAAAGGGCCCCTTCGCGGCCCTCGCCGGTCCCGCCAAGCGGGAATGAGCCCCTTCGGGCGGCCGGGCGGCTCACGGTGCGGCTCCGGCCTTGGCCAGAGGCGCTGGCGGCGTGAAGACGGCCCGGATGCGGCCCTTGAGCTGCAGCACACGTGCCAGGTTGTCGTACTCCATCGCGTCGGCCACCACCACGGTGCCGCCGCGCAGCACGGTCACCGGCAGGTGCGAGCGCACCTGTTCGGTGTTCTGCAACGCATGCAGGAATTCGCCGCGGAACTCGATCGCCTCTTCCTTGCCGCTGGCCTCGCGCAGCACATTGGCGCCGCCCGAGAGTTGCACTTCGCTGGCATCGGCATTGGCCAGCGCGAGTCGCGCGCGCGCCAGGGTCACGCGCCCATCGGGCGCGATCGCGCGAATGCGCGCGTTGTCGATCTCCAGCGTCTCGGTGTCGGGGTAGTGACGCAGTTCGTCGCCTTCAATCTGCACGCGCATCACACCGTCGGGGCCGAAACGCTGCACGGTGAAGGTGTGCATCGTGTAGTCGGGTTCATGGCGCGGCGGCGCGACCTGGGCTTCGCCATCGGGCACCGGGGTGCTCTTGACCAGCCACCAGGTGCCCAGCGCCAGCAGACTCATCAGCAGCACCGGCAGGTAGGTCGAGGCCAATTGCAGCAGCCGCGAAGACAAGGGCGCTCGCATCGCGCCGTGGGGCGCGGCCGGCGGCGGCAGGGCCACAACTTGTTCGCTCACGCGGCCCCGTCCAGGGTGACGCTGTGGACCCGCAGCAACTCGGCGTAGCGCCCGGCGGCGCACAGCAGCAGGTCGCAGCACTCGCGCGCAGCGCCGTGGCCGCCGGGCAGCGTCGTCACGTGCTGCGCCACCGCCTTGACCTCGGCGTGGGCGTTGGCCGGCGCGCAGGCGAAAGCGGCACGGGTGAGCAAGGGAAGGTCGGGCCAGTCATCGCCCATCGCGGCCACACGCTCCCAGCCCAGGCCGAGCGCGGCCAGCACCGGCAGTGCCGCGGCCAGCTTGTCGCCCGCGCCGAACACGGCGTGCACGATGCCGAGATCGGCCACGCGCCGCCGCACCGCGGGCGAGTCGCGCCCGGTGATCACGATCGGCACGATGCCGCCCTGCGCGAGCAGCTTCAGGCCGTGCCCGTCCAAGGTGGAAAAGGCCTTGAACTCCTCGCCGCGTTCGCTCAGGTAGATGCGCCCATCGGTCAGCACACCGTCGACGTCGAAGATCGCCGCAGCGATGCCCTGCGCCTGCAGCAGCAGTTCGGGCGCAAATGTCAGGGCCGGCAGGGCCACCAGCGCCGCCCGGGCCGGGGCGCGCACGACCGGCTGCACAGGCTTGCCCACAGGCCCGGCCATCAGATCACCTTCGCCCGCATCAGGTCGTTCGAATTCAGCGCGCCGACCAGCACCCCGGCGGCGTTCACCACCAGCACGCTGGTGACGCGGTGCTGCTCCATCACCTCGGCGGCCAGCACCGCGAGCGCGTCGTCGCGCACCCGCTTGGGCGCGCTGTGCATCACGTCGCGGGCATACAGCGGGCGCAGGTCGGCGTCGCGTTCGATCAGGCGGCGCAGGTCGCCGTCGGTGAAGATGCCCAGCACCTGGCCGTCGGCCGGGTTACTCACGGCGGTGAAGCCCAGGCCTTTGCGCGTCATCTCGCGCAGCATCTCGGTAAACGTGGCGTCGGGGCCGACGCGCGGCAGCGCGTCGCCGCTGCGCATCAGGTCGCGCACATGGATCAGCAGCTTGCGGCCCAGGCTGCCGCCGGGGTGCGAACGCGCAAAGTCTTCTTCACGGAAGCCGCGCAATTCGAGCAACGCCACGGCCAGCGCATCGCCCATCGCCATCTGCGCGGTGGTGCTGGCGGTGGGGGCCAGGTTGAGCGGGCAGGCCTCCTGATCGACCGCGCTCGACAACACCAGGTCGGCATGCAGCGCCAGGCTGCTGTCGGCGCGCCCGGTCATCGCCACCAGCGTGATGCCCAGGCGCTTGATGGCCGGGATGATGGCCGCGATCTCGTCGCTCTCGCCCGAATTGGAAATCGCCAGCACGATGTCGCCCGGCGTAACCATGCCCAGGTCGCCGTGGCTGGCCTCGGCCGGGTGCACGAACATGGCGGGCGTTCCGGTGGAGGCCAGGGTGGCGGCGATCTTGCGCCCCACATGGCCGCTCTTGCCCATGCCCATCACCACCACGCGGCCCTTGCACAACAGCATGGCCTGCACCGTGCGCGGGAAGCTGGCACCCAGGCGCGCCTTCAGGCCGAGCAGGGCCTGGGCTTCGATGTCGAAGGTCTCGCAGGCCAGGCGCAAAGCGCGCGCGTCGTCGAAGGGCGGGGTCATCGGGTGGTGTCGAAGCGGCAAGTCGCGGCGCGGCCCCGGTGGCTGCGAGCGTTCGTCCATTAGGATTCGGCGATTCTAGGCGTGGGCCTGCGCGGCCGACCCACTGCCCGACCCGTCGCTCTGCCCGTAGCTCACCGATAGCCCGACCCAACGTCCGCGACCGCTCCACCCGCTGCATGGCCTCAACGCTGGAACTCGTTCTGCTCTACCTGGTGGCCGCCGTCGCCGGAGTGGTGGTCTGCCGGCTGGCGCGCCTGCCGCCGATGCTGGGTTACCTGGCGGTGGGCGTGCTGATCGGCCCGAACGCGATGGCGCTGGCCAAGGACTCGGGCGGCGTCCAGTACCTGGCCGAGTTCGGCGTGGTGTTCCTGATGTTCGTGATCGGCCTGGAATTCAACCTGCCCAAACTCAAGAGCATGCGCAAGCTGGTGTTCGGGCTCGGCTTGGCGCAAGTGTTCCTGACCATCATCGGCACCGTGGCCGGGCACTATCTGCTGACGTGGTTGTTCTCGTTCACAGGCCGGCCGTGGGAGCTGTCGTGGCAGGGCGCGATCGTGCTGGCGGGTGCGATGGCGATGTCCAGCACCGCCATCGTCGTCAAGATGATGGCCGACCGGCTCGAGCTGGAAAGCGAACACGGCCGCCGCGTGATCGGCGTGCTGCTGTTCCAGGACTTGGCCGTGGTGCCGCTGCTGGTGCTGATCCCGGCGCTCAATTCCAGCGGTGCGGACATGGCCGCGTCGCTCGGCTGGGCCACGCTGAAGGCCGGCGTGCTGCTGACGGTGCTGCTGGTCGGCGGCCAGAAGCTGATGCGCTGGTGGCTCACCCTGGTGGCGCGGCGCAAGAGTGAAGAGCTGTTCGTGCTGAACCTGCTTCTGGTCACGCTCGGGCTGGCCTGGCTGACCGAACACGCCGGGCTGTCGCTCGCGCTCGGCGCCTTCGTGGCCGGCATGCTGATCGCCGAGACCGAATACAAGCACCAGGTCGAAACCGACATCCGGCCCTTCCACGATGTGCTGCTGGGGCTGTTCTTCATCACCATCGGCATGAAGCTCGACTGGCGCCCGGTGCTGGACCTGTGGTTCCTGGTGCTGGTGCTGACCGTGCTGCCGGTGCTCGCCAAGTTCGTGATGGTGGCCGCGTTGGCGCGCTGGTACGGCGCCGCGCCGGGGGTGGCGCTGCGCACCGGCTTGTACCTGGCGCAGGCAGGCGAATTCGGCTTCGTGCTGCTCACGCTGGGCGCCGACCACAACCTGATCGACCCGCGCTGGCTCAGCCCGGTGCTGGCCAGCATGGTGCTGAGCATGCTGGCCACGCCGTTCCTCATTCTCTACAGCAACCGCATCGTGATGCGCTTAAGCGCGACCGACTGGCTGATGCAGTCGGTGGCGATGACCTCGATCGCGCGCAAGGCGATCAACACCGAGGCGCACATCATCATCGCCGGCTACGGCCGCAGCGGCCAGAACCTGGCGCGGCTGCTCGAAGGCGAACGCATCCCGTACATGGCGCTCGACCTCGACCCTGACCGCGTGCGCCAGGCTGCCGCGGCCGGCCAGAGCGTGGTCTTCGGCGACGCCGCGCGGCTGCAGAGCCTGATGGCCGCGGGGCTGGCGCGTGCCAGCGCGGTGGTGGTGAGTTACCACGACACGCCGTCGGCGCTGAAGATCCTGCGCCAGGTGCGCGAACATGCGCCCAAGGTGCCGGTGGTCGTGCGCACCATCGACGACACCGACATCGAGCGCCTCCAGGCCGCCGGCGCAACCGAGGTGGTGCCCGAGGCGATCGAAGGTTCGCTGATGCTGGCCAGCCACGCGCTCGCGCTGGTGGGCGTGCCGATGCGGCGCGTGATCCGGCTCGTGCAGGACCAGCGCGACGCGCGCTACGGCCTGCTGCGCGGCTACTTCCACGGCGCCGACGACGACACCGCGGACGAACTGCAGCAGGCCCGGCTGCTCAGCGTCACCTTGCCGGCGGCCGGCGCCTGCCTGGGCCAGACCCTGCTCGACCAGGCGCTTCACGCGGTGGGCGTGTCGGTGGTGTCGGTGCGGCGTGCATCGGGCTCGGTGATCCACCCCGACGAGAGCATGGTGCTGGCGGCTGGCGACACGCTGGTGCTGTCGGGCCTGCCGGAGCCGCTGTCATTGGCCGAGGGCAAGCTGCTCGGCACGATCTGAGGATGCCTACGAGGACGCATGGTAATGAAGCCCATTAACCCGATCGACCCGACCGATTACATCAAGCGCCACATCCGCACCGTGCCCGACTGGCCGGCCCCGGGCGTGCAGTTCCGCGACATCACGCCGCTGCTGGCCAACCCGAAGGTGTTCCGGGTGCTGATCGATCAGTTCGTGCACCGCTACTTCGACGTCAAGCCGAACGCGGTGGCGGGGCTGGACGCGCGCGGCTTCATCATCGGCTCGGTGCTGGCCTACGAGCTGGGCGTGGGCTTCGTGCCGATCCGCAAGAAGGGCAAGCTGCCGTTCACCACGGTTGAAGAAACCTACGAGCTGGAGTACGGCTCGGCCACCGTCGAGATCCACACCGACGCGGTGCGCCCCGGGGACCGGGTGGTGCTGATCGACGACCTGATCGCCACCGGCGGCACCATGATGGCCGGCATGCGGCTGCTGGAGCGGCTGGGAGCAACGGTCATCGAAGGCGCGGCGATCGTCGACCTGCCGGAGCTGCGCGGTTCACAGAAGCTGCGCGACGCCGGCTTGGCGTTGTTCACGCTGGTGAGTTTCGAGGGGCATTGAGGCGCCCCGGGGCCGAAGCCCGGGCGTTCAGGCGAAAGCAGTCTGCTTGGCCTGGTTGGCGCGTACCCGCGCCACCAGCACACCGCCGGCCGCACGCAGCAACTCCAGCGCCAGGGCCGGCGCGCGTTGCGCCATCTCTTCGAGGCGCGGGCCGCGCAAGGCCCAGACCACGCAGGCCGTCATCGCCTCGACGCTGGCCATGCGCGGGCCGTCGCCGAACAGCCCGGCCTCGCCGATGACCGCGCCAGGGCGCAGGATGGCGAGCTTGCTGCTGCCGGCTGCGGCGCCGGTGACGAACACCTGCACCGTGCCCTGGGCCAGGAAGTACATCGAATGGTCGGAGTCGCCCTGTTTGATCAGCAGATCACTGGCGCGGATGTCGTGGCGCGTGAGGTAGGGCGCCACGTTTCGCCATTGCTCCAACGTCAACCGGGCACGGAAAGCGTCATCCGCGTTCAGCGTCTGAATCGCCTGCACCAGTTCGTTGAGTTCCATTTCCGCTCCAGGACCCGGGGGCGGCCGCGCCGCTCACCCGAAGGAAGTCGCGATTATCGACCCCCTAGTTCGCGTCAACAACCAGCCCGGCCCGGCTTTTGCCGCCAAATGTCGCACAAGCAACGCCCCAGAGGCCCATGCGAGCAGCGCGGCGCCGTGTTACTTCCCGATGCAGAAACGGCTGAAAATCTCACCCAGCAGATCGTCGGGCGTGAACGCGCCGGTGATCTCGCCCAGCGCGTCGTGCGCCAGGCGCAGCTCTTCGGCCAGCAGGTCGAGCGCGCTGTTGGCCTGTGCCGCCAGCATGTTGGCTTGCGCCAGGTGCTCGCCGGTGCGCTGCAAGGCCTGCACGTGGCGGGTGCGCGCGATGAAGATGCCCTCGGGCTGGGCATGCCAGCCGGCCCGTTCGAGCAGCCGGGTGCGCAGGGCATCGATGCCGGCGCCGGTCTTGGCCGACAGCACGATCGCATCCGCTGGCGCGGCCTCAAAACCGGCGGCGGCATCGATCTTGTTGTACACGTGCAGCAGCCGGCCCTCCCGCAGCAAGGCAGCGGGCAAGCGCGCCTCGATCTGCGCTTCGGCCGCTTCGTAGGCCGGCTCGCCGCGGCGCGTCAAGTCGTGCAGGAACAGCAGCGCGTCGGCGGCCTCGATCTCGCTCCAGCTGCGCGAAATGCCGATGCGCTCGACCTCGTCGCTCGAGTCGCGCAGGCCGGCGGTATCGATCACGTGCACGGGCACGCCCTCGATCTGGATCGTCTCGCTGACCTTGTCGCGCGTGGTCCCGGGCACCGGCGTCACGATCGCCTGTTCGGCGCCCGCCAGCGCGTTCAACAGCGAACTCTTGCCCACGTTGGGCTGGCCGGCCAGCACCACCTTGATGCCCTCGCGCAGCAGCACGCCCTGACGCGCGCGCGCCAGCACCGTATCGACGCTGGTTCGGGCCGCGGCGATGCGCTGGCGCGCGTTCGCGGCTTCCAGGAAGTCGATCTCCTCTTCCGGAAAGTCGAGCGTCGCCTCGACCAGCATGCGCAGCGAAATGAGCTGCTCGCGCAGCAGGCCGATCTCGGCCGAGAACGCACCGCTGAGCGAGCGGCCGGCGGAGCGTGCCGCGGCTTCGGTGCTGGCCTCGATCAGGTCGCTCACCGCTTCGGCCTGGGCCAGGTCGAGCTTGTCGTTCAGAAAGGCACGCTGCGTGAACTCGCCCGGTTCGGCCAGCCGCAGGCGCATGCCGGCGCCCGCTTGCAGACAGCGCGCCAGCAGCAGTTGCAGCACCACCGGGCCGCCATGGGCCTGAAGTTCGAGCACGTCTTCACCGGTGTACGAGTGCGGCGCCGGGAAGTGGATCGCCAGGCCGCGGTCGATGGCTTGCCCGTCGATGTCTTGGAACGGCAGATAGGCCGCATGGCGAGGCTGCAGCGCGTGGCCGCACAGCGCCTGAATCAACGGCTGAAGGTCGTGCCCCGAGGCGCGCACGATTCCGACGGCGCCGCGGCCAGAAGCGGTGGCCACGGCAACGATGGGGTCGGAGGGGTGCGCCGGCATGCGGCGATTCTGCCGTGGACTGGCCTTGCGGCGGCATGGCCGCCGCAAGGCTTGGATGGCGCGGGGGGAGGGCCTGGCAGCCCGCGTGGGCTGAACAGAGACACATCCCGAGCCGGCCCGCAGTTCGAGAGGCAAGGTCGGCGTTTGATGGCCTTCCTGCACTTCGATCGACGGTCGGGTCTGCCCCGCATTGATCGTTCGGTGAACCGCTGTCTTTTCGACTGCTTTTTCAACCGTTGATCGCATGGTCTCGCATGTGAGCACCGCGCCGCAAGCCCCTAACTCTGGTGGCGCGAGGGGCTCGCCAACTAGTCACGAAAATTCTTCGTGACATTTGATGAAGCGCTGCTTTCCCGGCGCTTCCCCACCGCTTTCCGACGACTTGCCCGCTACTTGCCCAACACGCCGAGCTGCTTGTTGATCAGGTACTGCTGCGCAATCGACAGCACGTTGTTGGTCAGCCAGTACAGCACCAGGCCGGCCGGGAAAACGAAGAACATCACCGAGAAGACGAGCGGCATGATCCACATCATGCGGGCCTGGATCGGGTCTGGCGGGGTCGGATTGAGCCAGGTCTGGAACAGGCTGGTCGCGGTCATCAGCAGCGGCAGGATGAAGTACGGGTCCTTGGCAGACAGGTCGGCGATCCAGCCGATCCACGGCGCGTTGCGCATCTCCACGCTGGACAGCAGCACCCAGTACAGCGCGATGAAGAACGGCATCTGCACGAAGATCGGCAGGCAGCCGCCGAGCGGGTTGACCTTTTCTTCGCGGTAGATGCGCATCATCTCCTGCTGCATCTCCTGCGGCTTGTCCTTCAGGCGCTCGCGCATCGCCATCACCTTGGGGTTGATGGCCTTCATCTTGGCCATCGACCGGTAGGCCGTGGCGTTGAGCCAATAGAACGCCATCTTGAGCACGACCACCAACCCGACGATGGCCCAGCCCCAGTTGCCGATGAACTTGTGCAGTTGCGTCAGCAACCAGAACAGCGGCTTGGCCAGGATCGTGAACCAGCCGTAGTCCTTCACCAGCTCAAGACCTGGCGCCAGGGCGGCGAGCTTGTCCTCTTCTTGCGGGCCGACGAACAACTTCGCATCGAAGGCCTTCGATGAACCCGGGGCGACTTCGCCGACCGGCACGAACACGCCGACCGAGTAGGTGTTGCTGGCCACCTTGCCGGTGAAGTATTCGCGCGCCAGCTTGGTGCCGTCGGCCGGGTCGATCAGCCAGGCCGACGCGAAGTAGTGCTGCACCATCGCGACCCAACCCGTGTCGGCGTTGGTCTCGTGCTCGGGCTTGTCGCCGGGCTTGTGCTTTTCGATGGTCTTGAAGTCGATCTTCGTGAACTTGGCCGTGTCGGTGTAGATCGCCGGGCCGGTGAACGTGAAGTAGAAGCTCGACTCGCCGGCCGGCGCGTTGCCGTCGCGCACACGTTGCAGGTACAGGCGCGGGCTGACCGGCGCAGCCGAGCTGTTGACCACCTCGTGCTTCACGCCGATCACGTAGTCGCCGCGCTTGAAGGTGTAGGTCTTGACCAGCTTCACGCCCGACACCTCGGGCGACTCGAACTTGAGCTGCAATTCGCTCGCGCCGTCCTTGAGCGTGGTGTCGCCCGGCACCAGCCGCATCACCGTGTGGTGGTTCGGCAGCCCGGCTCCGCCGCTGGGCGGCACCAGGCCGGTCTGCGCCACGTACAGGCGCTCGGGCGACTGGTCGAGCAGGACCATGTTCTTGGTGTGATCGACCTGGTCGTGATGGCGCAGGAACTCGACTCTCACCAGATCGGCGCCCTTGCTGTCGAAGGTGGCCTTTACCAGGTCGGTGGTGATCACGATCTTCTCGGACGCCGCCGTGGCGGCCGAAGACGGCGCGGCGGGAGCGGTGGAAGCGGTGGTCGGCGCAGGGGAGGCCGCTCCCGTGGGCACCGGTATGCCGCTGGCCGCAGGAACCGGCGCGGCACCGATGGCGGCTGGCTTGGTGGCGGGCGGTGGGCTGAACAGCGACGGGTGGCCGGTGTGCTTGTTCCAGGCATCCCAGATCAAGAAGAGCGACATCGAAAACACCACCCACAGCAGGGTGCGGCGCATATCGTTCATGAGAGAGTCTTTTCCGCAGAAGAGTGTGGAGTGTCGGGCGCGGCCGATGGCGCGCGGTCCAGCAGCGTCGTGAACAGGCGCGGCGCGCTTGCGGGGACCGGGTCATACCCGCCGCGACAAAATGGGTGGCAGCGCAGCAGCCGCCCAACTGTTAAGTAAGTGCCCGCTGCAGCGCCATGCCGCTCCAGCGCCTGCAAAGAATAAGCAGAGCAGGTGGGCTCAAAACGGCAGGAGCTGCCCAGCCAGGGGCTCAGCAGCAGCCGGTAGCCACGCACCAGCGCGATCAACGCGCGCCGGGGCAGCGACATCATCGAGCCGATCATCGGGCCCGCCGCGAGGCGCCGGAAAACAGCCCGTCGAGTTCGGCCCGAGCGGCACGCTGCAGCGCGGTCGAGGCAGCGCTGGGATATTTGGCCTTTTCGAACGGGGCTCGCAGGCGCACGACCCACAGGCCGGCTGCCAGCGAGCCGGCATGCCGGCCGACAGCAGCGCGGATCTGGCGCTTGAACAGGCTTCGCGTCACCGACCTGCGCGCATGCCGTTTGGGCACCACGAGACCCAGCCACAGGCTTTCCCCAGCTTGCGGGGAGGCAGAGTCATCCACAGGAGTGACCGGAGCTGGTGCATGCTCTGTTGATAACTCCAATTTGGAGCGCAGCCGCGCTGGCTTGGCCGTTTGGCTGGGACAACCGGGAACGTGGTGAGCCGCGAAGTGCTCGCTGCGCAACTTGGCGGCAGCGGCAAGCACGCGTTCGAAGTCGGCCGATCTGACAATCCGCCCGGTCATGGCGCGGGCCCGACCCGGCTGCTCAGGGGCTTGCGATGGCGCAAGCCTTCAGACGGCCAGGCGCTTGCGACCTTTGGCACGGCGCGCGTTGATGACGGCGCGCCCCCCGCGGGTTTTCATGCGGACCAGAAAACCGTGGGTGCGAGCCCGACGAACTTTGGAGGCTTGGTAGGTGCGTTTCATGGTCGCTCGGTTCTCTTGAGTGTTCTTTGAGTGCTCTGCCTGGTGCAGTTTTGCGCAATTGCGTTATCGACGTTATCGAATCACCCGCCAGCACAGCGCGCGCGGGGCAACCCGGCATTACACCAAGTTCGGCCGGGCAAGTCAATGAAACGGCAATTTTCAACCCCCTGGGCAAGGGTTGACCGGCAAAACCAAACTGTGGATAACTGCGTCTCCCGCGGGCCTTGCAACGTACAATGCCGACGCTCAAGAGACAAGTTTTCCACAATCAAAATATGAGCGCTGATCTCTGGCAACGCGGTTGCGAACGCCTCGCCGCTGAATTGCCCGAACAACAATTCAACACCTGGATTCGTCCGCTGCCTGCGGCCGACATCACCGAACAGGGCGACGCCGGCGCGGTGGTCACGGTGCGCGTGCCGAACCGCTTCAAGCTTGACTGGATTCGCAACCAATACGCCGGGCGCATCGAAGCCGTGCTGTCCGAGATCGCCGGCAAACCCGTGCGCCTGGACATGACGCTCGCCCCGCGCGACGTGCCAGCCGCTTCCGCTTTGATCGGCGGCAGCGTGCAAGGCAGCAGCGTGCGGCCGATCGGCAGCTTCATGCCGCGCGCCGGATCTGCGGCGGTGGTGCCGATCAACGGCGAGCATCGCCGCGGCAGCGATGCCCCTCAGCTTGGGCATGCCCTCAACGTTTCGGTGCTGCCCTCACGCAGCCGCCTGAACACCGCCCTGAGCTTCAACACGCTGGTGCCGGGCCGGGCCAACCAGATGGCCCGCACCGCCGCGCTCCACGTGGCCGGCGCACCCGGGCAGATGTACAACCCGCTGTTCATCTACGGCGGCGTGGGGCTGGGCAAGACGCACCTGATCCACGCCGTTGGCAATGCACTGCTGGCCGACAGGCCCGACGCGCGCATCCTGTACCTGCACGCCGAGGCCTTCATCACCGACGTGGTGAAGAACTACCAGCGCAAGACCTTCGACGAGCTGAAGGCCAAGTACCACTCGCTCGACTTGCTGCTGATCGACGACGTGCAGTTCTTCGCTGGCAAGGAGCGCACGCAGGAAGAGTTCTTCAACGCTTTCGAAGCGCTGCTGGCAAAGAAGGCGCACATCATCATGACCAGTGACACCTACCCCAAGGGGCTGGTAGACATCGATGAGCGCCTGACCTCGCGCTTCGACGCCGGCCTGACCGTGGCGATCGAGCCGCCCGAGTTGGAAATGCGCGTGGCGATCCTGATGCGCAAGGCCGAGCTCGAAGCCACCGTGATGCCCGAGGACGTGGCCTTCTTCGTGGCCAAGAACGTGCGCGCCAACGTGCGCGAGCTCGAAGGGGCGCTGCGCAAGATCCTGGCTTACTCGCGCTTCAGCCAGAAAGAAATCAACATCGCGCTGGCGCGTGAGGCGCTGAAGGACCTGCTGTCGATCCAGAACCGCCAGATCGGTGTCGAGAACATCCAGAAGACGGTGGCCGACTTCTACAAGATCAAGATCGCCGACATGTACAGCAAGAAGCGCCCGGCCAGCATCGCCCGACCGCGCCAGATTGCCATGTACCTCGCCAAGGAGATGACGCAGAAGAGCCTGCCCGAGATCGGCGAGCTGTTCGGCGGGCGCGACCACACCACGGTGTTGCATGCGGTGCGCAAGATCTCGGCCGAGCGCCAGAAGAACAGCGAACTGAACCAGCAACTGCATGTGCTCGAGCAGACGCTGAAGGGCTGAACGCAGATGCGTGCGCTGTCAAGGGAGAACGCTGGGGACAAGATCGGAACAACCTGCCGCTTGTCCACAGGCCGGAGCTGTCTGCCGAAGTTGTTGTACGTTGGGCCGGGTGTAACCAGGGCCTCCAGGCACATGGTTTTCAGGGACCTAACTGCTTGATGGAAAAGGCGAAAATAGCCTTGTCCACAGAAACTGCTGGGCTCTATCTAATACGACTAAGTGAAGAGGTTGACATGATTGTCTTAAAGGCAGCACAAGAAAAAATCCTGAGCGCTCTTCAATCGGTGGCCGGCATCGTGGAACGCCGCCATACGCTGCCGGTGCTGGCCAACGTGCTGATCCGCAAGACCGACGGCCGCATCGAGCTGACCGCCAGCGATCTCGAGATCCAGGTCCGCACCACGGCTGAGCTGGGTGGCGACAGCGGGCACTTCGCGACCACCGTCGGTGCGCGCAAGCTGATCGACATCCTGCGTTCGCTGCCGGCCGACCAGACCGTGTCGTTGAGCGCAAGCCAGAACAAGCTGACCCTGCAAGGCGGCAAGAGCCGCTTCACCTTGCAGACCTTGCCGAGTGACGACTTCCCGCTGGTGCAGGAGGCGCCCGACTTCGGCCCGATGTTCAGCGTGCCGCAGAAAACGCTGAAGACGCTGATCGACCAGGTGCATTTCGCGATGGCGGTGCACGACATCCGCTACTACCTCAACGGCATCCTGTTCGTCGCCGAAGGCAAGAGCCTGATCCTTGTCGCGACCGATGGCCACCGCCTGGCGCTGGCGCAGGCCACGCTGGAAACCGAGATCCCGAAGCAGGAGGTGATCTTGCCGCGCAAGACGGTGCTGGAGCTGCAGCGCTTGCTGAAGGGCAATGACAGCAAAGAGAGCAAGGAAAGCAAGGACGACAAGGACGGTGCCGAATCGGCCGACGGCGCGCCGATCGAGATGCGCTTTGCCGGCAACCAGGCCAAGTTCAGTTTCAGCGGCATGGAGTTCGTGACCAAGCTGGTCGAAGGCAAGTTCCCCGACTACAACCGTGTGATCCCGAAGAACCACAAGAACCACGTGACCCTGGGTCGCGCGCCCCTGCTGGCCAGTCTGCAGCGGGCAGCCATCCTGACGAGCGAAAAGTTCAAGGGCGTGCGCGTGAACATCGAGCCCGGCACCTTGCGCATCGCGTCGAGCAACGCCGAGCAGGAAGAGGCCAAGGAAGAACTCGAGATCGACTACGCCGGCGACGCCATCGAGATCGGCTTCAACGTGACCTACCTGATCGACGCGCTGAGCAACATGAGCGTCGAGATGGTGAAGCTCGAACTGCAGGACACCAATTCCAGCGCTCTGCTGACGGTGCCTGAACAAGCCGGTTTCAAATATGTGGTCATGCCGATGAGGATTTGAAACGCGCGTGGTGTCCATGCGCCCGAATATCCACAGCACGAACCTTAAGTGAAAGACTTGATGACTGAGCTTCCGAACACCCCCGAAAACGATCCGAAGAAAGAAGCCGACAACGCCGCCCGATCCACCCAGCACGCCGCTGACAGCGCCGCGTATGGAGAAGGCAGCATCCAGATCCTCGAGGGGCTCGAGGCGGTGCGCAAGCGGCCGGGCATGTACATCGGCGACACGTCCGACGGCACCGGCCTGCACCACCTGGTGTTCGAGGTGGTCGACAACTCGATCGACGAATCGCTGGCGGGTTATTGCGATGACATCGTGGTCACCGTGCACAGCGACAACTCGATCAGCGTGACCGACAACGGCCGCGGCATCCCGACCGGCGTGAAGATGGATGACAAGCACGAGCCCAAGCGCAGTGCCGCCGAGATCGCGTTGACCGAATTGCACGCGGGCGGCAAGTTCAACCAGAACAGCTACAAGGTCTCGGGCGGCTTGCACGGCGTGGGCGTGAGCTGCGTGAACGGCCTGAGCAAGTGGCTGCGGCTGACAGTGCGCCGTGATGGCGAAGCACACTTCATGGAGTTCAGGCAGGGCATACCGCAGGACCGGCTGGTGGAATGGCGCAGCGACGATAAAGGGCATAGCGTCGA
>JANMYQ010000159.1:0-44183 GCA_031382215.1 Methylibium sp. | reverse complement strand
CCCAGGAAGTCTTCCAGCTTGGCCGGCACAAAGGCCTTGTCGGAGCGGAACACGAACGACTTCACGTCGTCGTCGTGGGCATGGTGGTGCGGGTGGTCGCAGTGTTCGCCGTGTTCGTGGTCATGGTCGTGGTGATCATGGTCGTGGTCGTGTTCCTGCATGCTCAAGAACTCGGGGTCGATGTCGAGCTTGGCGTTCTGGTTGAAGCCGCGCAGGTCGAACACTTCGGAGAGGGGCACCTCGCCGAAATTGACCTTGCGCTGCGGCGCACGCGGGTTCATGTGTTTGACGCGGTGGATCAGCGCCTCGACCGTGGCGTCGTCCACCAGGTCGGTCTTGCTGATGAAGATCTGGTCGGCAAAGCCGATCTGGCGGCGCGCTTCCTGGCGCGTGTCGAGCTGCCCTTGCGCGTGCTTGGCGTCCACCAGGGTCAGGATCGAGTCGAGCAGGTAGCTCTCGGCGATCTCGTCGTCCATGAAAAAGGTCTGCGCCACCGGGCCGGGGTCGGCCAGGCCGGTGGTCTCGATCACCACGCGGTCGAAGTTCAGCTCGCCCTTGCGCTTCTTCTCGGCCAGGTCGCTCAGCGTGGTGCGCAGGTCTTCGCGGATCGAGCAGCAGACGCAGCCGTTGTTCAGCTGGATGATCTGCTCCTTGCTGTCCTGCACCAGGATCTCGTTGTCGATGTTCTCGTCGCCGAACTCGTTTTCGATCACGGCTATGCGCTGGCCGTGCGCTTCGGTCAGCACCCGCTTGAGCAGGGTGGTCTTGCCCGACCCGAGGAAGCCGGTGAGGATGGTGGCAGGAATGAGACTCATGGAGGGGCCTTGGCGCTGGAGGACGGAAGAATATGAGGGTCGCCGACTTTGGTTCAAGGGTTGGCGGGTGTCAAGCCCGAACCCCGCGCGCTGTGCGGCTGGCGCTTCGGTTAAGCTGCCCCTTCTTTGAACTGCCCGCCCCGGCGCGATGTCCGACCCCCACCCAGCCCGCTCGACCCGCGCGGGCGACAAGCCCCTTTCCCCCCAGGCCGAGCGACGCAGCCTGTTCCAGAAGCTGGTCGAATTCGTGTCGCCCGGGCCAGATTCGCGCGACGAACTCATCGAGACGCTGGCCGACGCCGAAAACCGCGAGCTGATCGCGCCCGAGTCGCGCATGATGCTTGAGGGCGTGATCCGCATGGCCGACATGATCGCCGGCGATGTGATGGTCGCCGCCCCGCGCATGGACCAGCTCGACATCGACGCCGACTACGACGACCTGCTGCACGTCGTCATCGAAACCGGCCACTCGCGCTTCCCGGTGTTCGAGGGCGACAAGCACAACGTCATCGGCATCCTGATGGCCAAGGACCTGCTCAAGCTGCAGCGTTCGCCCGACCTGAACCTGCGCACCCTGCTGCGCCCGGCGGTGTTCGTGCCGGAGTCGAAGGGGCTGAACGAGCTGCTGCGCGACTTCCGCTCCAACCGCAACCACCTGGCGATCGTGATCGACGAATTCGGCAGCACCGCCGGGCTGATCACGATCGAAGACGTGCTCGAAGAGATCGTCGGCGAGATCGAGGACGAATTCGACGACGCCGACGGCGAGTCGGGCATCTACACATTGGCCGATGGTGCCCAGCGGGTGGCGGGTGATGCCGGCATCGAGGCGGTCAACGCCGTCTTTGCCGTGACCCTGCCGAGCGACGAGTTTGACACCATCGGCGGCCTGGTCTCGCATGAGCTTGGCCACGTGCCGCGGCGCGGCGAGCAGACCAGCGTCGGCGGGCTGGTGTTTTCGGTGATGTTGACGCGCGGTGGCGCGGTGCGCTGGTTCAAGGTCACGCGCGCGCCCGAGCCGCCGGTCGGACCCGACGCCATTTGAGGCCCGCCGCCGCCACCCGTTGGCCACCGGCGGCGGACTGGCCGGTCGCCGTGTTGCTGGGCGGCTTGCACAGCCTGAGTGGCGTGTACACGCAATTCTGGTGGCTGCAACTGGTGAGCCTGGCGCTGCTGGTGTGGCGCATCGGCACGGCGCCGCCCGCTCGCGCTGCCGCGCTGGGCATGCTGTTCGGCACGGCCTGGCTGGTGGGCAACATCTGGTGGCTGTTCATCAGCATGCACCGCTACGGCGGCCTGCCGGCCTGGATGGCGGCGTTGGCGGTGCTGCTGCTGAGCGCCTTCATGGCGCTCTTCCTGGCCGCGGCGATGGGCGCTTTTGCGCGCTGGCGCAGCGGCCGACCGCTGGCCGACGCACTGCTGCTGGCCGCCCTGTGGCTGCTGGCCGAGCTGACCCGGGGTGCGCTGTTCACTGGTTTCCCGTGGGCCGCCAGCGGCTACGCGCACGTCGACGGGCCGCTGGCCGACCTGGCGCCGTGGCTGGGGGTGTACGGCATCGGTTTCGTGGCCGCGCTGCTGGCGGCACTGCCGGCGCTGGCGTGGGCCAGTGGTGGTGGTCGCGCGCGAGCCGGCGCTGCGCTGGCGGTGGCCGCGCTGCTGGCGGCGCTGGGCTGGGCGCACCCTGCAAATTTCACGCAGCCCAGCGGCACGCTCAAGGTGTCGCTGCTGCAGGGCAACGTGCCGCAGGACGAAAAGTTTTCAATTGCCCACCTGCCCGAGGCGCTGGCATGGACACGCAAGAACCTGCTGGCCGCCCAGGGCGAGCTGGTGCTGGGCCCGGAGACGGTGATCCCGCTGCTGCCGGCCCAGCTGGACCCTGCTTACTGGGCCGAGCTGCTGGCCCACTTCCGCGCCGGCAAACAGGCTGCGCTGGTGGGCCTGCCGTTGGGCGACGAGGCGCTGGGCTACACCAACTCGGTGGCCGGCATCTCGGCCGCCAGCGCCGCCGAGCCGGGTGGCTTTTACCGCTACGACAAGCACCACCTGGTGCCGTTCGGTGAGTTCATTCCGCTTGGGTTTCGCTGGTTCACCGAGATGATGAACATCCCCCTCGGCGACTTCAACCGCGGGGCGCTGGTGGCGCCGCCGTTCCCGGTGCTAGGAGAACGGGTGGCGCCCAACATCTGCTACGAAGACCTGTTCGGCGAAGAGCTGGCGGCCGGTTTTGCCGACCCGGTCACCGCGCCGACCATCCTGGCCAACGTCAGCAACATCGGCTGGTTCGGTGAAACGATTGCCGTGGGCCAGCACCTGAACATCTCGCGCCTGCGCACGCTCGAGCTGCAGCGGCCGATGCTGCGCGCCACCAACACCGGCGCCACCGTGGTGATCGACCACCATGGCGTGGTGACGCATGCGCTGAAGCCCCATACCCAGGGCGTGCTCGAAGCGACCGTGCAGGGCCGCACCGGCATCACGCCGTACGCGTGGTGGGCGGCGCGGCTGGGGTTGTGGCTGCCGACGGTGGTCGCGGCGCTGATCGTACTGGCGGCGGTGGCGGCGCGACGGGTGACTGGCCGCGCAGGCTGACGGCCCGGCCGCCGGGGCCGGCCACGGAGTCCCCGCTCAGCGCCCCAGCCGCACCAGCCGCCCGGGCCGCTCAGTGGTGAGTTCGCCGCCCGCCTGCACGCAACGGCCCGCCACGAACGTGCGCAGATAACCCTCACCCTTCTGCAGAAAGCGCTTGCCGCCGGCCGGCAGGTCGCGCACCAGGCGCGGCGTGCCCACGCCCAGGCGCTGCGGGTCGATGACGTTCACGTCGGCGCGCAGCCCGACCGCGAGCACACCGCGGTCGGCCAGGCCCAGGTAGCGGGCGTTGCGGCGCGTCAGCATCTCGACCGCCCGCTCCAGCGGCAGGCGGTCCTTGGCGCGGTCGCGTACCCAGTGCGTGAGCATGAAGGTGCTGAAGCTGGCGTCGCAGATCGTGCCCACGTGGGCGCCCGCGTCGCTCAGGCTGCACAGCGCGCGCGGGTGGGTGAGCATGTTGCGCACGGTGTCCAGCGAACCTTCGTTGTAGTTGAAGATCGGGAAGTAGATCAGCCCGCTGCCGTCGCCGTCGGCCAGATGGTCGTAGATCGCCTCCAGCGCGGTGGTGCCGCGCTGCCGGGCGCGCACGTAGAAGCTGTCCATCACCGTCGGCTCGTAGTTCAAGGGCCGGCCGTCGCTGGCGCCGAGCGGGAACATGCGCCCGCTGACCAGCTCGATCTGCGCCAGCAGGACGTCCACCAGCGGCGGGATCGGCGTGCCGTCGCCGGCCATCGTCTCCGACTTCTCGGCCAGGATGCGCGCCTTGCGCACCGGCTCGCGCATTGCCGCAGCGCGGTCTGCCAGCGGCAGCGCGGCGATGGCCTTGAAGCCGGGGAAGCCCATGAACGGGTGAAAGCTCGCGTCCAGCCCGATGATCACACCGATGCCCCGTGCTGCCGTTTGCAGGTACAGCGGCAGGCCTGCGGCCACGGCGGCGTCGACGCGGGCGCGGATCTGCTGCCACTGTTCGCCGCCGGGGTCGCGCTGCAGCCAGGTCATCGACAGCGGGCGGCCCGAGGTTCGCGCCAGCTGCTCGACGAGGTCGAACTCGGCGTCGAACTTCGCCGGGTCGCGCAGCAGGTCGAAGTCGCTCACCACCTGGATCACGCCGTGGTGCAGGCCGTGGAACGCCGTGGCGATACCTTCCAGTTCGGCCGCGCTTGCCTCCGATGCCGGCGTTTCATGCCCGCGCGCGGTACGGTGGTTGTCGGTGCGGCCGGTCGAAAAACCCGCGGCGCCGGCCTGCAGTGCCTCGCGCACCAGCGCACGCATCGCGGCAATGTCGGCCGGGCTCGCCGCCTGCTGCGCCACCGCGCGTTCACCCATCACCGCCATGCGCACCGGGTCGTGCGGCACCTGCGCCAGGAAGTCCAGGCTGTGCGGCATCGCGTCGAGCACATCCATGTACTGCGGAAAGCTCTGCCAGCCCCAGCGCACGCCTTCGGCCAGAGCCGCGCCGGGAATGTCCTCCACGCCTTCCATCAGCTCGATCAGCGTGGCCTCGTGCCCCGGCCGCACCGGCGCGAAGCCGACGCCGCAGTTGCCCATCAGCAAGGTCGTCACGCCGTGGTGGATGCTGGGCGAGAAGGTCTCGTCCCAGCTGGCCTGGCCGTCATAGTGGGTGTGGATGTCGATGAAACCCGGCGTGACCCACGCGCCGCGCGCGTCCACACGTTCGCGCGCCGCTTGCGCGCTGCGGCCGCCGGCCGAGATGCTGGCGATGCGCCCGTCTTTCAGCCCCACGTCGGCGCTGAACGGGGCGGCGCCCGTGCCGTCGACCACGGTGCCGCCTTCAATCAGCCAATCGAGCATCCTTGCGCCTCCAGAGCCAGGCGAGCGACAGGCCCGACACGATGTGCCAGATGCCCCACAGGCTCGCGATGATGACCATGCCGACATCGGCGTTGAACTGCACCGCAATGATGCCCAGCGCCAGCCCCGAGTTCTGCATGCCGCCTTCGATCATGATCGCGCGCCGGTCGCGTTCGGCCACCCGAAAGGCCAGCGCGCACAACCAGCCCAGCAGCAGCCCGCCAGCGTTGTGCAGCACCACGATCAAGAGCGGCAGCAGGATCTGCACGTTCAGCAGCGCTCGCTCGCGCATCAGCCCGAGCGCGATGAACGCCAGCAGCGCCAGCAGGCTGAAGTTGCCGAGCGGCTTGCGGATGCGCTCGGCCAGCGCCGGCAGATGCCGGCTGCACAGCAGGCCCAGCGTCATCGGCACCGCCAGCAACGCAAGCAGGCTCCACCAGATGCCCGACGGGTCGATCGCCAGTTGGCGCAGCCAGCCCGCGGTGACCGGGTTGCTCGCCACCATCCAGGTGAAGTTGAACGGCGTCAGCACCAGCGCCATCACGCTGGCCACCGCCGAGATGCTGACCGACAGCGCAGTGTTGCCGCGCCCGAGATGCGTGATCACGTTGCTGAGCGAGCCGCCCGGGCAGCACGCCACCAGGATCATCGCCGCCTCGGTGCTGGCCGGCAGGTCGAGCGCCAAGGTGGCCAGCCAGGTGCCCACCGGCAGCAGCACGAACTGCGGAATCAGCCCGCACACCACCGCTCGCGGCGCCTGCGCCACGCGCGTGAAGTCGGCGACCTTCAATTCCAGCGCCACCGCAAACACCATCGTGGCCAGCACCAGGCTCAGGATCAGTTGCTGGGGCGTCATGCAGAGCAGGGTAGCGGCAGCGACGCGACGGGCCGCTGAGGGTTTTCGCGCGGATGGGTGCATCGGGCTGCTCGCTGTTCACAGCTCGGGCGCCCCGTAAACTCGCAGGTTTTCGCCATCGCCCACCGGACCCATGCTGAGCTTCCAGCAAATCATCCTCAAGCTCCAGGACTACTGGGCCCAACAGGGCTGCGCGTTGCTGCAGCCTTACGACATGGAAGTGGGCGCCGGCACCAGCCACACCGCCACGTTCCTGCGCGCGCTCGGCCCCGAGCCGTGGAAGGCCGCCTACGTTCAGCCCAGCCGCCGCCCCAAGGACGGCCGCTACGGCCAGAACCCGAACCGGCTGCAGCACTATTACCAGTACCAGGTCGTGCTCAAGCCCGCGCCGAGCAACATCCTCGAGCTGTATCTGGGTTCGCTGGAAATCCTGGGCTTCGACCTGAAGGTCAACGACATCCGCTTCGTCGAAGACGATTGGGAGAACCCCACGCTCGGCGCCTGGGGCCTGGGCTGGGAGGTGTGGCTGAACGGCATGGAGGTCACGCAGTTCACCTACTTCCAGCAGGTCGGCGGCATCGACTGCAAGCCCATCACCGGCGAGATCACCTACGGGCTGGAGCGGCTGGCGATGTACCTGCAGGGCGTGGACAACGTCTATGACCTGACGTGGACGGACGGACTGACGTATCGCGACGTCTACCACCAGAACGAGGTTGAGCAGAGCACCTACAACTTCGAGCACAGCGATGTCGAGTTCCTGCTTGCCGCCTTTGCCAGCCACGAGAAGCAGGCCAAGTACCTGATGGAGCAGCAGCTCGCCTTGCCCGCCTACGAGCAGGTGCTCAAGGCCGGCCACAGCTTCAACCTGCTCGACGCGCGTGGCGCGATCAGCGTGACCGAACGCGCCGCCTACATCGGGCGCATCCGCAATATCTCGCGCAGCGTGGCGCAGAGTTACCTTGACAGCCGGGCACGGCTGGGCTTTCCGATGGCGCCGAGGGAATGGGCTGGGGAAGCGCTGGCTTTGATAGAGAAGAAGGCGGCATAGATCATGGATGTACCGAAGAAGCCGCCGATAGCGTTGGCCGAAATGGTCGCGCAGTCGCACCCGCTCAAAACGAACTCCTGCGACATCAAGGCTTTGCTCGACCGACTTGATCGACTGCACGAGCGCATGCCCATGACTGAGCCAGTGGTCGAGTCGATGCGCCGCGATGCCCGCTACTGATCCTTCTCTGAGTCCGTCCATGGTCACCAAGAACCTGCTCGTCGAACTGTTCGTCGAAGAACTGCCGCCCAAGGCGCTGAAGAAGCTCGGCGATGCGTTTGCCGCCGGGCTGGCCGACGGCCTGCGTGCGCAGGGGCTGGCCAGCGACGCCTCGGCGATCACGCCGTTCGCGTCGCCGCGCCGGCTGGCGGCGCACATCAGCAGCGTGCGTGGCCACGCAGACGACAAGGCGCGGTCGCAGAAATTGATGCCGGTCAGCGTCGGGCTAGGCCCAGACGGCCAGGCCACGCCGGCGCTGCTGAAGAAGCTCGCTGCGCTGGGTGCCGATGCCTCCGCCGTACCGCAGCTCCAGCGTCGCATGGACGGCAAGGCCGAAGCGCTGTTCCTCGACAGCGTGGTCCGCGGCGCGACGCTCGCCGAAGGCCTGCAGAAGGCGCTCGACGAGGCGCTCGCGAAGCTGCCGATCCCCAAGGTCATGCAATACCAGCTCGACGACGGCTGGACCAGCGTGAACTTCGTACGCCCCGCGCACGGCCTGGTGGCTCTGCACGGTGCCGACATCGTGCCGGTGAACGCACTCGGCCTGCAGGCGCGCCGCGAGACGCTGGGCCACCGCTTCGAGGCGCCGATGACGCCGGTGGTGCTGCAGGACGCCGACCACTACGCGCGCCAGCTCGAAGAGCAGGGCGCGGTGATCGCCAGCTTCGCGGCCCGCCACGGCGAGATCGCGCGCCAGCTCGATGCGGCGGCGCGCAAGGAAGGCTTGACGCCGATCGAAGACGCCGCCTTGCTGGATGAGGTGACCGCGCTGGTCGAGCGCCCCAACGTGCTGCTGTGCCACTTCGACGAAGAATTTCTCGGCGTGCCGCCCGAGTGCCTGATCCTGACGATGAAGGCAAACCAGAAGTACTTTCCGCTGCTCGATGCGCAAGGCGGGCTGACGAACAAGTTCCTCGTCGTCAGCAACATCCACCCCGACGACCCGAGCCGCGTGATCGAAGGCAACGAGCGAGTCGTGCGGCCGCGGCTGGCGGACGCGAAGTTCTTCTTCGACCAGGATCGCAAGAAGACGCTGGAGTCGCGCGTGGCGGGGTTAGCCAAGGTTGTTTATCACAACAAGCTGGGGACGCAGGGTGAGCGCACCGAGCGTGTGCGTGCGATCGCGCGAAGCATTGGCGAGCACCTGGGCGGGGGTGGCCCTCTTGCCCCCGAGGCCGACCAAGCCGCACGCCTGTCGAAGGCCGACCTGCTGACAGATATGGTTGGCGAGTTCCCAGAACTGCAGGGCGTGATGGGTGCGTACTATGCGCGCCATGACGGAGAGGCGGAGAGCGTTGCGACCGCCATCGAAGACCATTACAAGCCGCGCTTTGCCGGCGATGCCCTGCCGCGAGGCATGACCGGGACGGTCGTTGCGCTGGCCGACAAATTGGAAACGCTGGTCGGCCTGTTCGGCATTGGACAAATACCCACTGGCGACAAGGATCCGTTTGCATTGCGTCGGCACGCGTTGGGGGTGCTGCGCATGCTGGAGGCCACTCCGACGTTGCCCTTGGACCGCGCCATCGATATGGCAATCCAGTCGACTTGGCCATCAGCGTGGGCTGGTTCAGTGGCGGTAGGTGCTGGCGAAGCGAAGTCGCTGCACAAGTTGCTGCTTGAATTCTTCCGCGACCGTCTCGCGGCGTCGATGCGCGATGCGGGTACGTCGGCCAACGAAGTCGAAGCGCTGCTGGCCGATGACAAGTTTCTTGAACTCGCACATGTTTCCAAGCGACTTGCCGCGTTGCGTAGTTTCGCGTTGCTGCCCGAAGCACCTTCTCTCGCGGCAGCCAACAAGCGAGTGGGCAACATTCTGAAGAAGGCCGAGCAACCTGGCAGTGCCAGAATCCTTGTCGATCTGCTGCATGAGCCCGCCGAACGAGACCTCGCCGAAGCGCTGAGGCTCGCGCGGCAAACCGCCGACCCAGCCTTCGACAGGGGTGACTACACCGCGTCGCTGATGGCCCTGGCTGCCCTGAAGGCCCCGGTCGATGCGTTTTTTGACACCGTCATGGTCAACGCCGAAGACCCCGCGCTGCGCGCCAACCGCCTCGGCCTGCTTGCGCAACTCCACGCCGCCATGAACCGCGTCGCAGACTTGTCGAAGCTCGCCGCCTGATTTACCCTGCATGTCATGGACTACAGCCAGATCATCACCGTCGAGCCCGGGAAAATGGGCGGCAAGCCCTGCATTCGAGGCATGCGCTTCACCGTCTACGACGTGATGGACTACCTTGCAGGTGGCATGTCGATCGAACAGCTCTTGCAGGACTTTCCGTATCTGACGCGTGACGATGTGCTTGCGACGTTCGCCTATCTCGCCGACGTGGACAGGCGCATCTCGCGCGCCGCATGAGGGTGCTGTTGGACCACAACCTGCCGGCTCGCCTGCTGCCGGTGCTGCGTTCGTGGGAGTGGGTGACCGAGGCAAAACATGTCGCCGACCTTGGCTGGGCCGACGCGGACGACCGCTTCATCTGGAAGGCGACATCCGATCGGCCCACCGTGATCTTTACCAAGGACAAGGACTTCGGCATCTTGAGTGCCACGCTCGGGTTCCCGCCCAAGGTGGTGCTTCTTCGCGTTGGCAATTGTTCAACAGTGGACCTGGAGAAGCACTTGGTTCGCCGGGCGAGGGACATTGCCGCTTTTGCAGCGGATGGCTCAAAGGGCTTGCTGCTCGTCGAAAGTGCACCGTGAGATCTGCCGGCAACCACCCATGAAACTCATCATCCTCGACCGCGACGGCACCATCAACGAGGACCGCGACGACTTTGTGAAGACGCCGGAGGAGTGGGTGCCGCTGCCGGGCGCGCTGGAGGCGATTGCGCGGCTCAACCATGCCGGCTGGCACACGGTGCTGGCCACCAACCAGTCGGGGCTGGGGCGCGGGCTGTTCGACATGAGCACGCTCAACGCCATTCACCTGAAGATGAACCAGGCGCTGGCCAAGCTGGGCGGGCGCATTGACGCGGTGTTTTTCTGTCCCCATTCGCCGACCGAGAGCTGCACTTGCCGCAAGCCGCTGCCGGGCATGTTCGAGCTGATCGGCGAACGTTACGGTGTGGCGCTGAAAGACGTGCCGGCTGTCGGCGACACGCTGCGCGACCTGCAGGCCGGCGCCGCCGCCGGTTGCGAGCCGCACCTGGTTCGCACCGGCAAGGCAGGGGCGTTGGATTTGGCCGAGATCGAGCGCCTGTGCGCGCAGGTGCCTGGCACGCAGGTGCATGCCGACCTGGCCGGGTTTGCCGCGCACCTGATCGAGCGCCAGCGCAAGGAGCACGGCGACTCGGGCGAGTCCGATTCGGGTTACGGGGTGGGGAACTGACCGATGGCAATGTTTTTTTATGCGATTCGTTCGCTGGTGTTCGTGCTGTTCCTGTTCGTCACCGTCGTGCCGTGGGCGCTGACGGTGCTGGTGGTGTCGATGTTCGCGCGCGGCAACACGGTCTACTGGCTGTGCGTGGGCTGGCTGACCACCGCCATCGCCGGGGCGCGCGTGATCTGTGGCGTGCAGGCGCGGCTGCAGGGTTTCGAGAACCTGCCCGACGGGCCGGTGGTGCTGCTGCCCAAGCACCAATCGACCTGGGAGACGTTTGCGTTCCCGGGCCTGATGCCGCGGCCGCTGTGCTACGTGTTCAAGCGCGAGCTGCTCTACATCCCGTTCTTCGGCTGGGCCATGAGCCGCATGGACATGATCCACATCGACCGCAGCAAGCGCACTGAGGCGTGGGCGCGCGTGGCCGAGCAGGGCCGGCGCTTCATGGCCAGCGGGCACTGGGTCATCATGTTCCCCGAGGGCACGCGCATACCGCGCGGCCAGCAGGGCAACTACAAGAACGGCGGCACGCGCCTGGCGGTGGCCACCGGCGCGGCGGTGGTGCCGATCGCGGTGACGTCGGCGCGCTGCTGGCCGCGCAAGTCGTTCATCTTGCGGCCGGGGGTGATCGAAGTGTCGGTCGGCCACCCGATCGCGTCGGCCGGCCGCGAGCCCGACGAACTGATGCGCGAAGTCCAGACCTGGATCGAAGCCGAGATGCGGCGCCTCGACCCGCAGGCTTATGCGCCGGCTGCCGAGCCGGCGCCCGTCGGCGGCCCGAGCCGATAGACTTCGGCTTCATGACCCGCCCGGCCGCCCTCCCCACCACGCAGCAGTTGTCGCTGTTCGGTGAAGCGGAGTCGGCGGGCCCGACACCCGTGGCGGTGGCAACGCCGCACGGCCACTTGAGCCCGATGGCCGGGCCGCCGCCGCGTCCGGTTCAGCCGGTTCAGCCGGTTCACAGCGCGCCGTCGGCGCCACTGCCTGCCCTGCCGTCCAGCGGCCTGACCCCCGCCGTCTTCCGCCACCCACAGGCCGACCGCGAGATCCGCCTGAAGGAGCATCTGGTGGCCTACGCGCTCAAGCGTGCGCGGCGCCGCAGCATCGGCTTCATCGTCGGCGTCGAGGGGCTCAGCGTGAACGCGCCCAAGTGGGTCGGCATCGGCGACATCGAAGCCGCGCTGCAAGAGAAGGCCGCCTGGATCCTGAAGAAGCTGCGTGAGCAGCAAGAGCGTGGCCAGCGCCTGCAGGCCGCCAAGGTCGATTGGCGCGACGGCACCAGCATCCCGTTCCTCGGCGAAACCGTGATCGTCGTGCTCGACCCGCGCACCACCGGCGCGGTGCTCAACACCGATGCCGAGTCGTCCACGTTGCCCGGCGTGCCGCGGCTCACGCTGCACATCGGCCTGCCGCACACCGCCGCGCCGGAGCAGATCCGCGACGCGGTGCAGAGCTGGCTGCAGCGCCAGGCCAAGCGTGTGTTCGAAGAGCGCTGCCGCCTGTTCACCGACCGGCTCGGCGTGCGCTACACGCGTCTGAGTCTGTCTTCGGCCCAGACGCGCTGGGGCAGCGCCAGCGCCGACGGCTCGATTCGCCTGAACTGGCGCCTGATCCACTTTGCGCTGCACACCATTGACTACGTGGTGGCGCACGAGCTGGCGCACCTGCGCGAGATGAACCACAGCCCGCGCTTCTGGGACGTGGTGCGTTCGGTGCTGCCCGACTACGAGCGCGCCCGCGGCGTGCTGAAGGACGACGTGTTGCCGGTGTTCGACGCCTGAGCTTGCGTTTCGGCTGGCGTGGTGCTTGACATCTCGCCAAGCAGCGGCATATGCGACCGTGGCGGGCACGGTGCCCGCGGGAGTACCTGCATGGACGTCGCGGCTTCTTCGAGCCAGCTCTGGTGGATCGTCAGCATCGGCCTGATGGTGGTCGGCGTGGTCGGCACGGTGTTGCCGATGCTGCCCGGAACCATCCTGGTGCTGGCCGGCGCCGTGCTCGGCGCGTGGATCGACGGCTTCACGCGCGTCTCGGGCTGGACGCTCGGCTTCATCGCGATGCTGGCCGTGCTGGCCTGGGTCACCGACTACGTGGCCGCGCTGATGGGCGCGAAGAAGGCCGGTGCGAGCCGGCTCGCACACGTCGGCGCGGCCGTGGGCACGGTGGCTGGGGTGCTGATGGGGCTGGTCGGCCTGCTGTTCATGCCGCTGCTCGGCGCGATGGCGGGCGAGTACTGGAGCCAGCGCCAACGCCTCGGCTCGGCCGCCACCCGCAGCGAACTGAATGCCGCCGGCCAACAGGCCGCCACGGTCGGCGTGGCCACCTGGATCGGGCTGCTGCTGGGCACCGTCATCAAGGTGGTGCTGACCTTCCTGATGATCGGCGTGTTCTTCGCCGCGCTCTGGATCTGAGCCGGGCCAGTCATCCCGGCGAATACGGCGCCGCCAAGCCGGCGTAGGCCTTGGGCAGCGGCGCCGCGTAGTCACCGCGCTAGCTGGTGCCCAGGCCCAGGCTCACCAGGCTCTCCGCCAGCTTGACTGCCACCGCCACACCATCGATCACCGGCACGCCCAACGCCTGCTGCAGGCGCTGGCACAGATCGGCCATGCCGGCGCAGCCCAGCACGATCGCGCCGCTTCGGTCCACCACCAACGCCTGCTCGGCGCACGCCAGGATGCGCGCGTAGGCGTTGCTGGCCGGGTCGTCCAGTTCCAGCACCGCGATGTCGGTGCCGTGGATGCCGCGGCAGCGCCGCTCGAAGCCGTACTGCAGCACCAGGTGTTCGGCGATCACGCAGGTGCGCGTCAGCGTAGTCACCACCGAAAAGCCGGTGGCCAGCAGGCTGGCCGCATGGAAGGCCGCTTCGGCAATGCCGATCACCGGGCCGCGCGCCAGCTCGCGCGCACCGTGCAGGCCGGGGTCGCCGAAGCAGGCGATCACGTGCGCATGGGCACCCGCCGCCTCGCCCGCGCGCACCTTCTCGGCCACACCGGCGGCGGCCCACACGTCGTCGTGGTGGCCTTCGATCGACGGGGCGCCGAAGCTCGGTTGCACCGCGTCGATCAGCGTGCCCGGCGCTGCCACGGCGCGCGCCGCGGCGCCGATCAGCGCGGTCATCGACGCGCTGGTGTTGGGGTTGATCAGGTTCAGCTTCATGACATCGATTCTCCGCGGGGTCGCCTCAGTTTGTATACAAACGGTTCAGCACTCAAGCCTGATTGCGAGCAAGTCGCACGCCTGTCCGCGGCCTGGTGAGCGCCCCAGTGTTGGGCAAAACGCCTCTGATGAGTGCGCTACAGCCGGGCGATTGCGATGCGGTGGTGCATGCGCTGCGGGCCGGCCGTCGAGGCGCGGGGCGAGCAGTGACTGGCACATGCTTTGCATACATGAGTGCCATGGCCACCGATTCGACCCTGGAGCTCGTTCACCTCACCAAGCGCTACGGTGAGACCACGGCGGTCGACCGAATCGACCTGAAGATCGGTGCCGGCAGCTACTGCTGCCTGCTCGGCCCCTCGGGCTGCGGCAAGACCTCGACCTTGCGCATGATCGCCGGGCACGAACTGGCCAGCGACGGCGACATTCTGCTCGGCGGTCGCAACATCACCGGCCTGCCTGCGGCCGAACGCGGCACGGCGATGATGTTCCAGAGCTACGCGCTGTTCCCGCACCTGACGGCGCTCGACAACGTGGCCTTCAGCCTGAAGATGCGCGGCATCGACAAGCCTGCGCGCCAGAAGAAGGCGACCGAGTTGCTCGAGCGCGTGTCGCTCGGCCACCTGGCGCACCGCAAGCCGGCCGAGCTGTCGGGCGGCCAGCAGCAGCGCGTGGCGCTGGCGCGCGCGCTGATCACCGAACCCAAGGTGCTGCTGCTCGACGAGCCGCTGTCGGCGCTCGACCCGTTTCTGCGCATCAAGATGCGCGCCGAGCTGAAGGGCTGGCAGAAGACGCTGGGCATGACCTTCGTGCACGTGACGCACTCGCAGGAAGAGGCGATGGCGCTGGCCGACCAGGTGGTGGTGATGAGCCAGGGCCGCATCGAACAGGACGCCGCGCCGCACGTGCTGTTCAACGCGCCGCACAGCGAGTTTGTCGCGCGCTTCATGGGCGGGCACAACGTGATCCCGTCGTCGAAGGGCCTGGTGGCAGTGCGTGCCGACAAGACGCGCCTGAGCCGCCAACCGCTGCCGGCCGGCGACACCGCGCTGGCCGCCACCGTGAGCGGGGTCGAGTACCAGGGCACCTACGTGCTGCTCACCTTGGCCAGCACGCCCGTGCCCGAGTTCGCGGTGATGCTGCCCGAAGCCGAATTCAATGCCGCCCCCTGGCACGCCGGCGACAGTGCCTGCGCGCACTGGGACAGCGCCGATGTTCACCCGCTGGCGGCGTAGCCGCCGCCACCCGTTTCCTGTGCCGGCCGCATGAACGGCCACCGTGTTCAACCCGAGGAGAAAGCCATGTCCGACCGCAATGAGTTGCCTGCCGAGCCGTCCGCCGACGCAGCTTCGATCACCGACAGCACCCGCCGCAACCTGCTCAAGGGCACGGCCGGCATTCTGGCCACCGGCATGTTCCCGGCCGTGCACGCGCAGGAGAAGATCACGCTGCGCTACCTGGGCACCGCGGTGAAC
Organism: Methylibium sp.; assembly: GCA_031382215.1. Lineage (GTDB taxonomy): Bacteria > Pseudomonadota > Gammaproteobacteria > Burkholderiales > Burkholderiaceae_C > LGRD01. Next base: position 28,891 of record JANMYQ010000159.1, on the reverse strand, counting down.
CAGGACAAGGCGATCGGCGAGAAGTTCAAGGCCGACACCGGCATCACGATCCAGTACGTGGCCGTCAACACCGACGAGGTGACCAAGCGCGCCGTCACGTCGCCCAACAGCTTCGACCTGATCGACACCGAGTACTTCTCGCTGAAGAAGATCATGCCCACCGGCAACCTGAAGGGCATCGACACCAAGCGCATCAAGAACGCCGACAAGATCACCCCCCTGTTCACGACAGGCATGGTCGGCGGCAAGGCGGTGGGCGACCAGGGCACGGCGCCGAAGAAGGTGATCTACCTGGAGGGCGAAAAGAGCAAGGTCTTCTCGAAGACGCCGACGCAGTTCATGAGCCTGATCCCGACGGTCTACAACGCCGACACCTTGGGCATCCGCCCCGACCTGATCAAGCGCCCGATCGAGAGCTGGAAGGAGCTGTTGAATCCCGAGTTCAAGGGCAAGACGGCGATCCTGAACATCCCGTCGATCGGCATCATGGACGCGGCGATGGTGGTCGAGGCCTCGGGCATCTACAAGTACCCCGACAAGGGCAACATGACCAAGAAGGAAATCGACCTCACGATCAAGACCCTGATCGAGGCCAAGAAGGCCGGCCAGTTCCGCAGCCTGTGGAAGGACTTCAACGAGAGCGTGAACCTGATGGCCTCGGGCGAGGTCGTGATCCAGTCGATGTGGTCGCCGGCCGTGACGGCCGTGCGCTCCAAGGGCATCGCCTGCACCTTCCAGCCGCTGAAAGAAGGCTACCGCGCCTGGGCCGCCGGCTTCGGCGTGCCGGCCACGTCCACCGGCAAGAAGCTCGACGCCACCTACGAATTCATCAACTGGTTCCTCGACGGCTGGGCGGGTGCCTACCTGAACCGCCAGGGCTACTACAGCGCCGTGCTCGAGACCGCCAAGTCCAAGATGGAAGCCTACGAGTGGGCCTACTGGATGGAAGGCAAGCCGGCCGAGAAGGACATCAAGAGCCCCAACGGCGACCTGCTGCACAAGGCCGGTGGCGTGCGCGACGGGGGTTCGTACGAACAGCGCATGGGCGGCATCGCCTGCTGGAACGCGCTGATGGACGAGAACACGTACATGGTCCAGAAGTGGAATGAGTTCGTTGCGGCCTGATGCTTCCTGCCCCCTCTCCACCGGCCACTACGGGGCCCCTTCGTGGCCCGCGGAGAGGGCTGGGGTGAGGGCTCGCCGCCTCGCAAACACAAACGCACCATGAGTACAGCCAACACCGCGCTGAAATCCGGCCCGCCCGCCTGGCTGCAGGCGTTGCCGTTTGGCGCGGTGTTCCTGTTCTTCTTCATCGCGCCGCTGTTGCTGATCGGCGCGGTGAGCTTCTGGCCGACCAGCGACTACGAGCTGATCCCCGGTTTCACCGGCCAGAACTACGTGTCGATCTTCGACGGCTGCGCGAATCTGGCCGAGCCCTGCGTCACGCTCAAGACCTACTGGTCGACCTTGCGCTTTTCGCTGTTGACCTGGTTCATCTCGCTGCTGCTGGGCTTCACGATCGCGTACTTCCTGGCCTTCCACGTGCGCTCGTCGGGCATGCAGACCTTGCTGTTCGTGATCTGCACCATCCCGTTCTGGACCAGCAACGTGATCCGCATGATCTCGTGGGTGCCGCTGCTGGGGCGCAACGGGCTGGTCAACCAGGGCCTGGTGGGGCTGGGCATCGTCAACGAGCCGGTCGAGTGGCTGCTGTTCTCGGAGTTCTCGGTCGTGCTCGCCTTCGTGCACCTGTACACCATGTTCATGCTGGTGCCGATCTTCAATTCGATGATGCGCATCGACCGCGCCCTGCTCGAAGCCGCCGACGACTGCGGCGCCAGCGGCTGGCAGACCTTGTGGAACGTGGTCGTGCCGCTGTCGCGCACCGGCATCGTGATCGGCTCGATCTTCGTCATCACCATTGTGATGGGCGACTTCGTCACCGTCGGCGTGATGGGCGGCCAGCAGATCGCCTCGGTCGGCAAGATCATCCAGGTGCAGACCTCGTACCTGCAGTTCCCGCTCGCCGCGGCGAATGCGGTGGTGCTGCTGGCGGTGGTGCTGGTCTTCATCGCGGCGTTGACGCGCATGGTCGACTTGCGGAAAGAGTTGTGATCGCGGTGAATCCTCATGCATTGCTTGCCAGGCGGTTGGCGCGGGATCGGGCCGCCGGCGCATGCTCCTGCGCTCATGTCCCCCGGGCCGAAAGTGACCGGCCCTCCTCCTTTACTTCGCTACGCAGCAAGCACCGCCGTCCCGATCCGAGCAACGGCTTTGGCTCTTCGACCGCCCAAAGAGACCGCTGCAAGCCGGGGGCGTCGGGTGGGGGACGGAGCGAAGTAAAGGAGGAGAGTCGGTACCCCGACTCGGGGGACATGAGCGGAGTTCCCCGCCCGATGGCCACGGCCCGCGCAACCCGTCAAGGTGACTGCACCATCCGCGTGGAGACAACCCAATGACCCGCGAAGGCAGAGCCAAAGGCTTCTGGCCGCTGGCCATCGTGTTCGGCCTGTTCGTGCTGTTCCTCTACGGCCCGGTGATCACGATCTTCGTGTTGAGCTTCCAGGGGCCGGAGGGTGGGCTCACCTTCCCGATGCGCGGGTGGTCCACGCACTGGTATTCAGAGCTTTGGAAAGGACTGGGCGTGGTCGATATCGGCGCCGCGTTGCGCCGTTCGCTCGCATTGGGCACCGTGGTGATGCTGCTGACAGTGCTGCTGGCGCTGTCGGCGGGCCTCGCGTTCCGCAAGAAGCTGGTCGGCGCGAACCTGCTGTTCTACATCACGGTGGCCAGCCTGATCATGCCGTCGATCATCGTGTCGCTCGGCATCGGGCTGCAGTTCCGGCTGATCGACGGCGGCATCAAGTGGCTGCTCGAAGCCGTCGGCGCCGCTGGCCTGCTGGAAAGCTACACCACTTCGCTCGGCCTGTTCACCTCGGGCCTGGGCGCGCACCTCACGTGGACCTTGCCGTTCGGCCTGCTGATCATGTTCGCGGTGTTCAACCGCTTCAACCCGGCGGATGAAGAAGCCGCGCTCGACCAGGGCGCCACGCCGTGGCAGACCTTCCTGCACGTGGTGCTGCCGCTGATCGGGCCGTCGGTGGTGGGCATCGGCATGTTCGGCTTCACGCTCAGCTGGGACGAGATCGCGCGCTCGTCGCAGGCCATCGGCGACCTGAACACATTGCCGCTTGAACTGCAGGGCCTCACGACGACCGTCACCACGCCGTCGATCTACGCGCTGGGCACCTTGACCACGGCGATCTCGCTGCTCGTGATTGCCGTGGCGCTGGGCACGGCTGCCTGGCTGGGCCGGCGCGCCCGGCAGCGCAGCGCCTGAGGCGCCGTCCGTTCCGGCCGGCCATCGGTCATCATTGCGCCCCCATGCGCAAACCCACTCGAGTGCTCACCCCGGCCGGCAACCCCGCGCCCGCCTCCGCCGCCGCCGCCACGGCACCCGCGATTGCCGCCGACCGCGTCTACGAGGCCATCTACGCCGCCGTCGTCGACCACCGCCTGCCACCCGGCGCGCGGCTGCGTGAAGAGGAGTTGGCCCAGGCGTTCGCCGTGTCGCGCACCTTGGTGCGCCAGGCGCTGCACCGGCTGGCGCAGAACGGCGTGGTGCTGCTGCGCCCCAACCGCGGCGCGCAAGTGCCCGAACCGACGCGGCGCGACGGTGAACATGTGTTCGACGCGCGCCGCGTGGTCGAATGCGAGGTCGCGCGCCGCCTGGCCGGTGCGCTGAGCAAGGAGCAGGCGACCGAACTGCGCCGCGTCGTGAAGGCCGAAACTCGTGCCCACCAGGCTGGCGACCGCAGCGAGGCGATTCGCCTGTCAGGCGAGTTCCACCGCCTGCTGGCGCACATGAGCGGCAACCCGATCTTCGTGCGCGTGCTCGACGAGTTGTTGCCCACCACCTCGCTGCTGATGGCGCTCTACAAGGCCCCCGGCGAACCGATGTGCGTGGCGCACAGCCACGACCTGCTGCTCAAGGTGCTGGAAGGGCAGGGCGCCGCCGCAGCCGCGGCCGAGATGCGCCGGCACCTGAACGAGATCGAACGCTCGCTGTCGCAGCCCACGCCGCAACCGGTGCCGGCCTTGCGCGACGTGTTCAAGGCTTATCGCGAGCCGGCCTGACCGTTTCGTGCCGCGCTCCTTCATCAGATGTGGCGATGCCGCCCGGCATGCGGCTGAGCACCATGGCGGCTCGATCAACACACGCGGGGCGGGCCACATGTCCAAGTACAAACCTTTCAGCCTTCTGGCAGCGTGCCTGCTTGCAGGCATCACCCTGGTCGCCTGCGGGGGCGGCGACGACGAACAGGTCGACGGGCCCGCGTGGGTGATCCAAGGCCGCGTGGTCGACGCCAGCGGCGCCGGTGTCGGCGGCGCGACGGTGTCGGTCGCGCTCGACAAGACCTACACGGCCAGCACGAGTGCCGACGGCGGCTACGAACTCAAGACCCCGCGCGAGTACGCCTACCCGGCCTATCTGTCCGGCATCGTCAGCAAGGCCGGCTACCTGCCCAAGCCGCTGTTGCTGTCGTACGCCAACGGCTTGCTCGCGGCCAGCGCCAACATCGCCACGCGCCCGACCACCGATGCCGACCTGCTGTTCGCGGCCGGCCTGGCCGTCACCCACCTGGGCGACTCCAACTTCAGCGGGAGCGTCAACTCGCAGTTCCAGACGCCCACCGCCTCGGGCACCTACTGGTTCGACAAGGCCACCCTCAGCGCCGAGCAGAAGACCAAGTACAGCCGGCTCTGCCTCAGCTTCTACGCCAAGGGCGTGCAGAGCAGCACGACCGTGCAGGATCTGGTCTCGGTCTCGAGGAACGGCGAGGCCGGCACCTACCTGGTTCAGTCCATGCCGGCCACCGATGCGTCGGGCGCCTACAGCGTGGTCAACCACTGCTTTTCGCTCGCCACGTTCGCGGCTCAAGACGTGCTGCAGGTGCAGATCAATTCGATGCAGACCTCCCCCGGCGACTACGACGACTTCGAGTTCATCGCCGTGACCGGCTTGTTGCAGTGATGCGCGCAGCGACACGCGCCGGGCGCGCTTGCACGGCATAGACCTTGGCGAGCGCACGCGCAATCGCGGCCATGCGTGTGCGCAGCGCGGCCGGCTCCAGTACCTCGGCCTCGGCGCCCAGGCGCAGCAATTGGTTCGTCGCGTGCTCGAGGGTTTCGATCGGGATCAGCACGTGTTGCCAACCGGGCCGAGCCGGGTCGGCAAGCGCCGTTCGGGCCGCGGCTTGCGCCACCGCGGGGCTGAACTGCTGCAGCAGGCGCAGGCCGCGCGGGGTCACGCGCAGCGCGGCTTCGGCGCGATAGATGTCGGCCTCGAAACGCTGCGTCGACGCCTGCCAGAACGCCGCCAGATCGAACCCGGCCGGATAGGTGAAATGCGTTTTCTGCACCGCCAGCGTGTGGATGTTCGAGAGCCGGAAGATGCGCGCTTCGGCGCCCGCATTGGCGCGTGCCGCCATGTACCAGATGCCCGCCTTCAGCACCAGGCCGAGCGGCTCGACCTCGCGGTTCTTCACGCCGCTCCAGCTTTCGTAGCGCATGGCCAGGCGCCATTGGCGCCATACCGCGTCGGCGACCGCGCCCAGGTGCTCGGCGCGGCTGGCTTCGCGAAACCAGTCGGCATGGTCCATATGCAGCCGCGCCGCCACACGCTGCGCGTCGTCACGCCATTCGGGCGGCAAGGTGGCCAGCAGCTTCAGGCGCGCCGACGCCGCCGCGCTGCCCAGGCCCAGTTCGGCGGCCGGCCCCGGCAGGCCGGCCAGGAACAGCGCCTGCGCCTCGGGTTCGGTCAGCCCGGTAAGTTGCGTGCTCCAGCCCCCACGCAGCTGAAAGCCGCCATGGCGCCCGCGGTCGGACCACACCGGCACGCCGGCGGCCGACAGGTGGTCGATGTCGCGCAGGATGGTGCGTTGCGAGACCTCCAGTGCTTCGGCCAGCGCGGGCGCGCTGAGCCGGCCGCGCGTTTGCAGCAGCATCAGGATGGACAGCAGGCGGCTGGCACGCATGCAGCGAGTGTCGCAGGAATACACGACACGCCTTGGCATGTATCGAGCGGCAGAATGCGATCACCGAACTCCAGAGCGCCGCCGAGGCCGTGCCATGAACCCCCTTCACACCGATCCCTGCGCCGTCGTCGAACTGCGCCAGTACACACTGCACACAGGCCAGCGCGACACGCTGATCACGCTGTTCGATCGCGAGTTGATCGAGACGCAGGAGGCGGTGGGCATCACCGTGATCGCGCAGTTCCGCGACCTGGACCGGCCGGACCACTTCGTCTGGCTGCGCGGTTTTGCCGGCATGGCGCAGCGTGCCGAGGCGCTGGCCGCGTTCTACGGTGGGCCGGTGTGGGCCGCACACCGCGACGCGGCCAACGCCACGATGATCGACTCGGACGACGTATTGTTGTTGCGCCCCGCGTGGCCCGGCAGCGGCCTGGCGCTTGCCGGCGCGGTGCGGGCACCGGACGGGGCCGCGCATGCGCCGCCGGGTCTCGTCGTGGCCCAGGTGTGTGCCATGCCGCCGGGTGCGGGCGGCGGCGAGGGGGCCGAGCACTTTGCCCGCCACGTCGCGCCTCGGCTGGCACGTGCGGGCGCGACGCTCGTCGGCAGCTACCTCACGGAACCCGGCCCGAACACGTTCCCGCGGCTGCCGGTGCGCGAAGGCGAGAACGTGTTCGTCTGGCTTGCCCGCTTTGCGAACGCCCGCGAGCACGGGCACTGGCTCGAACGGCTGGCGGGCGACGCCGAGTGGACCGAACACATCGAACCCGCCTGGCGCCGCCACTCGCAGGGCGCCGTGCAAACCTTGCGCCTGGCGCCGACGGCGCGCTCGCGCTTCCCAGCCTGAAAGGAAGGGCCATGACCCCTGCGAACTTCATCGGCCATCTGCACGACTTCGACTTTCTCGTCGGCACCTGGGCCGTCAGCAACCGCCGCCTGCGCCAACGTGGCGTCGGCAGCAGCGAGTGGGACGAGTTCGATGCCGAGCACCGAGCCTGGTCCCTGCTCGACGGCGGCGTCAGCGTCGACGAGATGCACTTCGCAAGGCCCGGTTCCAGCGGCTTCTCCGGTTGCACGCTGCGCACGCTCGACCGGGCGGCGCGGCGCTGGTCGATCTACTGGATCAACAGCACCGACGGCCGCCTGTTCCCGCCAGTGCACGGTGGCTTCGACGGCGCGCGTGGCGAGTTCCATGGCGACGACACCGACGACGGCCGACCCGTCAAGGTGCGCTTCGTCTGGAGCCGCGAGAACCCGGACGCCCCGCGCTGGGAACAAGCCTTTTCGCCCGACGGCGTGGTGTGGGAGACCAACTGGGTGATGGACTTCCGCCGCGCCTGAGCCACCCGCCGGTCAGGCCGGCGAGAAGCGGTAAACGCCCTGCGCATCGACCTGCCGCACCAACTTGCCGCCCAGCCACAGGGCATGCAGGTGGGCGATCGATTCGCCCATCGCGAAGGTGGTCTGGTGCAGGTCGAGCTTGCGCTTGAACAGCACCATCAGCAGGTCGGCGGCGCATCGCGGCGCTTCGGCGCAGGCGGCCAGCACGTCGGCAAAACGTTCGTCGTGGTGCTTCGTCAGCTGGTCGATGCGGGTGTGCAGGCCACGGAACGGCCGGCCGTGCGAGGGCAGCACCAGGGTCGTGGCCGGCAGCGCTTTCATGCGCGTGATCGAGGCCAGGTACAGCGGCAACGGGTTCGCTTCGGGCTCGATGTCGAACACGCTGACGTTGGTGGAGATGCGCGGCAGCACCATGTCGCCCGAGATCAGCACGCCCAGGGCAGGGGAATAGAGCGACATGTGTTCCGGCGCATGGCCGTAACCCGCATGGCAGGTCCACGCATGGCCGCCGATGCGCAGCTCGTCGCCATCCATCAGCCGGCGGTATTGCGCCGGCACCTGCGGCACCATGCTGGCGTAGTAGTTGGTGCGGCCCTTGATCTTGTCGATCGCTTCGGGGTCAGTCACGCCGTGGCTCTGCATGAACAGCGCCGAGCTCACGCCGCCCGCACCCGGAATGCCGCTGGCCACGCGGGCCACGTTGTAGTCGGTCGCGCTGATCCACAAGCGCACGCCCCACTTCTCGGTCAGCCAGTGGCCCAGGCCCAGGTGGACGGGGTGCAAGTGGGTGCAGATCACGCGCAGCACCGGCAGCCCGCCCAGTTCGTTGGCGAACACCTGCTCCCAGGCGTTGCGGGTGGCGTCGTCGGTGATGCCGCAGTCGACGATGGTCCAGCCTTCCGTGCCGTCGATCTGATCGCGGAGCAGCCACAGGTTGATGTGGTTCAGCGCGAACGGCAGGTCCATGCGCACCCAGCGCACGCCGGGCGCCACTTCCAGCGTGCTGCCCAGCGTGGGCAACGCGTCGCCGAGCGGGTAGGCGAGCTCCTTCTCCTGTTCGTTCATCGGGGTCATGGTGCCAGTCATGTTGCGTTGGGCTCCTGCAATTACACTTTACGTATACGTCAATTGCCTCAGTGTAAGACCCGATGCCGGACACCGTTGTCACCCATGTGTCGCAGACCTTCACGATCAGCGAGCTCGCGCGCGAGTTCGACCTGACGACCCGCGCGATCCGCTTCTACGAAGACTGCGGCCTGCTCGGTCCCCAGCGCCACGGCCGCAACCGGGTCTACACCGCGCGCGACCGCACGCGCCTGAAGCTCACCCTGCGCGGCAAGCGCCTGGGCCTGACCCTGGCCGAGGTGAAGGAGCTGGTCGACATGTACGAGTCGCCGCGCGACACGCAGGCGCAGCTGAAGAAGTTCCTGCTCGTGCTGGCAGACCACCGCAGCCAGCTCGACCAGCAGATGGCCGACCTGCATGCCACTCTGGACGAGGTGCGCGCGCACGAGCGCGAGGCGCGGCGGTTGCTGAACGCCGCCGACCGAGGCCAGGAGAAGGCGCGCGAAAAGGCAGCAGAGAAGGCAGCAGAGAAGGCCGCAGACAAGCGCAGCGCGGTGGCCCGATGAAACCTGCTGACGAACGATTTGCCGACCGCACGCGCGACTCTTTCGCCCGCCAGCCTGCCATGGCGACGCTGGGCGCCACCCTGCAGTCGGTCGAGTCCGGCCGCGTGGTGATCTCGATGCCGCACCACCCGTCGCTGACCCAGCAGCATGGCTTCTTGCACGCTGGCATGCTGGCCACCGCGCTCGACTCGGCCTGCGGTTATGCCGCCTTCACGCTGATGCCTGCCGAGGCTGCGGTGTTGACCATCGAGTTCAAGATCAACCTGCTCGCGCCGGCGCGCGGGCCGCTGTTCCGGTTCGAGGGCCAGGTGGTCAAGCCCGGCCGCACGATCACGGTGGTCGAGGGCCGCGCCTTCCAGCACGCGCCCGATGGCAGCGAGACCAAACTGGTCTGCACGATGACCGCCACGATCATGACCGTGCTCGGCCGAGACGGCCTGCAGCACTGATCCACACACAAGAAGGAGACACAGTATGAACGACCTGCCCGGCCTGAACTTCCAGCTCGGCGACGACATCGACGCGCTGCGCGACGCCGTGCGCGACTTCGCACAGACCGAGATCGCACCGCGCGCCGCCGAGATCGACCGCAGCGACCAGTTCCCATCCGACCTGTGGCGCAAGATGGGCGCTTTAGGCGTGCTCGGCGTGACGGTGAGCGAAGAGTACGGCGGCGCCGGCATGGGCTACCTGGCGCACATGATCGCGATGGAAGAGATCTCGCGCGCGTCGGCCAGCGTGGGCCTGAGCTACGGCGCGCACAGCAACCTGTGCGTGAACCAGATCAAGCGCAACGGCAGCGAAGCGCAGCGCCGCAAGTACCTGCCCAAGCTGATCAGCGGCGAACACGTGGGTGCGCTCGCGATGAGCGAACCCGGCGCGGGTTCGGACGTGATCAGCATGAAGCTGAAGGCCGAGCTGATCGGGGGAGAAGGAGGCAGCCACTACGTTCTCAATGGCAGCAAGATGTGGATCACCAACGGCCCCGACGCCGACACGATGGTCGTCTACGCCAAGACCGAACCGCAGCTCGGCGCGCGCGGCGTCACGGCCTTCATCGTCGAGAAAGGCATGAAAGGTTTCAGCACCGCGCAGAAACTCGACAAGCTCGGCATGCGCGGCTCGCACACCGGCGAGATGGTGTTCAGCAACGTGGAGGTGCCGGCCGAGAACGTGCTGGGTTCGCTCAACGGCGGCGCCAAGGTGCTGATGAGCGGGCTCGACTACGAACGCGCCGTGCTCGCTGCCGGGCCGATCGGCATCATGCAGTCGGTGATGGACAACGTGGTGCCCTACATCCACGACCGCAAGCAGTTCGGCCAGAGCATTGGCGAATTCCAGCTCATCCAGGGCAAGGTGGCCGACATGTACACCGTGCTGCAGGCCGGCCGCGCGTTCTGCTACACGATCGGCAAGAACCTGGACATGCTGGGCAGCGAGCACGTGCGCCAGGTGCGCAAGGACTGCGCGAGCGTGATCCTGTGGTGCGCCGAGAAGGCCACGTGGATGGCTGGCGAGGGCATCCAGATCTTCGGCGGCAACGGCTACATCAACGAGTACCCGCTTGGCCGCCTGTGGCGCGACGCCAAGCTCTACGAGATCGGCGCCGGCACGAGCGAGATCCGGCGCATGCTGATCGGGCGGGAGTTGTTTTCGGAGACGATGTGAGTGCTCCGGCCGCCACCGATCGCGGCTTTCATCTCTACCTCGACAGCGCCGACCTGACTGAGTTGCGCACCTGCCTGCCGCACCCGGTGGTGCACGGCGTGACGACCAACCCGACCCTGCTCAAGCGCGCGGGCGTCACGCGCGCCGCGTTGCCGGCGCTGGTCGAACAACTGCTGGAATTGGGCGCGCGCCAGGTGCAGGCGCAGGTGCATGCGGCCGATGTCGATGGCATGCGGGCCGACGCGCAGGCATTGCTCAAGCTGGCCGAGCCGGGTCGGATCGTCGTCAAGGTCCCGGCGACGCGCCAGGGCCTGCAAGCCGGTGCACAGCTCAGCGCAGAAGGCGTGCCGGTGACCTACACGGCGGTCTACGCCGCCGAGCAGGCGCATTTCGCGGCGATGCTCGGTGCCGCCTACGCCGCGCCTTATCTCGGGCGCTTGCAGGACGCCGGCATCGACGGCCTGGCGCTGATCGCCCAGATGCAAGCGTTGATCGAAAGAAGCGGCGAGCACAGCGGTGAACGCAGCGGCGCCACCATGCGCCTGCTGGTGGCGAGCGTGCGCACGCGCGAGGCGTATCTGGCCTTGCTGCAACTGGGCGTCGGCGCCATCACCATCCCGCCGCGGCTGTTTGCCGACCTGCTGGATCACCCGGCCACGCTGGATGCCGAGCGCGGCTTTCTGGCCGACGCGGCCGGGCTGTGACGCTTCGAATGACGCAGCCATGAGCGACCTGCCGCCGCTGCCCGACCCGCCGCTCGGCCGCTACCGCCACTACAAGGGCGGCGAGTACGAATTGATCGGCGTCGCGCGCCACAGCGAAACGCTTGAGCCGCTGGTGCTGTACCGCCAGCTCTACAAACAGACCGGCCTGTGGGTTCGCCCCTATGCGATGTTCTTCGAGCACGTCGAAATCGACGGGCGATTGCAACCGAGATTTGCGCCGCAGCCCGAGCGCGGCAGTTGACACCATGAACACCCTCACCACCCGCCAACTCCCCCGCACCGGCCAGGCCCTCACCGCCCTCGGGCTGGGCGGCGCCCCGCAGGGCAACTTCTACCACGTGATAAGCGAAGCCGACGCGCGCGCCACCTTCCAGGCTGCGTGGGACGCCGGCATCCGCTATTTCGACACCGCGCCGTTTTACGGCTACACGCTCAGCGAACATCGTTTCGGCGATGCGCTGCGCGCGCTCACGCAAGGGCTGCCGCGCGACGAGTGGGTGCTCAGCAGCAAGGTCGGCCGGCTGCTCAAGCCGCAGAGCCGCGGCGCCGCGCCGCGCGTGGTGCCGGCGGGCGAGACGGGCTGGCAGCAGCCGCTGCCGTTCGAGGTGGTGTACGACTACTCGGCCGGCGCGATCCGCCGGTCGGTCGAAGACAGCCTGCAGCGGCTGGGCACGAACCACATCGACCTGGCGCTGGTGCACGACATCGGCCGCTACCAGCATGGTGACGAGCACCCGCGCCTGTGGACGCAGCTGACTGAGGGCGGCGGCTTTCGCGAGCTGGAAGCACTCAAGCGCGAAGGCCTGATCGGCGCCATCGGCCTGGGCGTGAACGAGTGGGAAGTGGTGATGGACGCGATGCAGCACGCCGACCTCGACTGCACCTTGCTCGCGGGCCGCTACACCCTGCTCGAACAGGCGTCGCTACAGCCCTTCCTCGGCCAGTGCGTGCAGCGCGGCGTGGGCATCATCGTCGGCGGGCCGTTCAACTCCGGCATTCTGGCCACCGGCACCCAGGGGCCCAGCGCGGTCGCCAAGTTCAACTACGCCGCAGCGCCGCCCGAGGTGGTGCAGCGCGTGCAGCAACTGCAGGCGGTGTGTGCGTCGTTCGACGTGCCGCTGGCCGCGGCGGCGGTGCAGTTCCCGCTGGCGCACCCGGCCGTGGTGTCGGTTGTGCCGGGCGCGCGCAACGCCGCCGAGTTGCAAGGCATCGTGCGCTGGATGAACCACCCGATCCCGCCAGCGCTGTGGTTGGCCCTGCGCAACCAGGGCCTGCTGCACGCCGATGCGCCGGTGCCGGGTGGTTGACACCATGGCCACCGCGACCTTACAGCGCATCGACGCTCACCAGCACTTCTGGTCGATCGCGCGCACCGACTACGGCTGGCTCACGCCCGAGCTGCCTGCGCTCTACCGCGACTTCCAGCCCGCCGACCTGCAGCCCATGCTGGCCGCCCACCATGTCACCGGCACGGTGCTGGTGCAGGCCGCGCCGAGCGTGGCCGAAACGCGCTACATGCTCGGCCTGGCGTCGCAGCATGCGTTCATCCAGGGCGTGGTCGGCTGGGTCGACCTGACCGCCGCGGACGCGCCGGCCGTGATCGACGAACTCGCCGAACACGCGACGGGACACTCGAAACTGAAAGGCGTGCGGCCGATGTTGCAAGACCTGCCCGACGACGCCTGGATTGCCGATGCGCCGATCGCCGCTGCCATACAGCACCTGATCAAGCGCGGCCTGAGCTTCGACGCGCTGGTGAAACCGCGCCACCTGCCGCACCTGCTGCGCTTTGCGCAGCGCCACCCGGAACTGTCGATGGTGATCGACCACGCCGCCAAACCACACATCGCCGCCGGCCACTTCGATGAATGGCGGCACGACCTGGCTGCGCTGGCGCGCCTGCCCGGCATGCACATCAAGCTCTCCGGCCTGCTGACCGAGGCCGGGCCAGGCTGGACGGTGGCCACGCTTCGCCCGGTGGTCGATACCGTGCTGGACCTGTTCGGCCCGCAGGCCGTGATGTGGGGCAGCGACTGGCCGGTGCTGAACCTGGCGGGCGACTATGCAAAGTGGGTGCAAGTCAGCGATGAACTGCTGGCCGGGCTGTCACCCGCCGAACGGCAGGCCGTGTTCGCTGGCAACGCCACCCGCTTCTACCGCCTGGCCCCGCGCGAAGTTCGCTGACCGCCTGCTGCGCTCGGGCGCAGCAGGCGGTCAGCAGGCGGTCAGCAGGCGTGCTGCAGGCGTGCTGCAGGCGCGCATCACAGGCCCACGTTGGTCACCCGCGTCAGCCCGGCGGCGCCGTCCTGGAACAGGAATACGTCGTTGCCTTCCACGCCGAAGGTGCCCGGCATCGACGCCTGCCAAGCCGCCGCGCCGCGTGCACCGATGGGGCGCTCGGCGCGCAGGTCGCCGTTCAAGTTGCCGCCCACGGGCGGGGGCGCGGCTTCGGCGCCGTCCAGCGCCTGCAGCAGCAGGGGCAGCGCGCCGTAGTCGGCGCGGGTTCGGTCACTGCCGAAGCGCACCAGCCGAGCGCGCGACAGGCTGTAGCCGCCCGACGCGGCGTGGTCGCTCATCACCACCGCGGCTGGCTGGTCGGCGCCGAATTGCGACACCACGTTGAGCGCAAACGACAGGTCCACGAAGCGCCCTTGCGCGAGCGCCGCCACGCTCTGGGTGGCCGCGGCCAGCGTGCCCTGGATGCGCAAGCCGGGCAGCGCCAGTCGCTGCGTGCCGTCGCTGCGCACCACTTCAACGCCGTTGGCGAAGGCGTCCCGGTTGGGCTTGAAGTACACGTCCTCGCCGACCGCAACCACGGTATCGTCCCCGCCGGTGCCGATGAAGCTGCCGATGCTGCTGGCGCTGCCCCCGGCCTTGGGAATCGACACCAGCGTGCCGTTCTCGATGGCCATCACCACCCGCGTGGGCGTGAGGACCAATTGGGTGGTGTAAGACGGCAGGCCTTGCGCGACGATGCGCGGCGTCAGGTCGTTGGCCACATGCCACAGGCGCACATTGCTGCCCGCGATGTCCATGAAGTACAGGCCGCTCGCGTCGCGCACCAAGGTGCTCAGGCCACCCAGCGCGGACGACGCGCCCGTCAACGCCAGCACCGGAGCGCCAGCCTGCAAGCGGATGCCGAAGGTTGCGGCGGTCGAGAAGCCGATCTCCTGGAACAGCAGGTACGGCGCGCCGGGCGCACCGTAGATGCCCACGCCGGCCAGCCGCACGCTGCCGTCGGTGTTGGTGTGCGCCGTGCGGGCGTTGCCGAAAGCGGCATCGACCTGGGTCAGCGTGTCGCCGTTCTGCAGCACGAAGCCGGTGATCGAACCCAGGCGGTCGCGCAACGCATCGACCGGGCGGGCGATGGTCACCGCCGCGTCGGTCGGCCCCATGTCCAGGCGCAAGGCCCGGTACACCAGGGCCCCGTTGCAGCCGCCGCCGGCAGTGGCCGGGGCTGAGTAGACCAGCACCGAACGGTCGGGAAATTGCCAGTCCTCGAAGCTGCGCACGTAGTCGGGGCACAAATCGAGCAGGCTCAGGCTCGACAACTGCACCGGTGCGGGCAGCGCAGCGGCGCTGGCCAGATCGAGCTTGTAGATGCGCCCGTTGCGCAGGTAGACGCGCCAACGCTCGCGCAGACCCGAAAACGTGCCGGTCGTGGTGTTGAAGTCGGCCTGGTGAAACGAGGTTTCCGGCAGCCACGCGCCCGCCGCCTCGAGCACGGCCTGGCGGGTCGGGCGGGCGCCGTCGAACACCACCAGGCGGCCGGTGCGCACGCTGCGGCTGCGTTCGACGAAGCTGGCGACGGCCTGAGCCTTGGCACCCACCTCGGCGACGAAGTGGCCGCTGATCGCCCCGCCAGCCGCGGTGACGGTGAGCGTGGCCAGGTTCGAGGTCACGCTGCCGGCGCTGTTGGACACCTGCACGCTGAACGTGGCACCGTTGTCTGCTGCGCTGAGCGCGGGCGTGGTGTGGCTGGCGGCTGTGGCGCCGCCGATGGCCGTGCCGTCGCGCATCCACTGGTACTGCAGCGTGGCGGTGCCGGCGGCGCTGACGGTGAAGGTGGCGGTCTGCCCGGCGGCGACCGTCACGTCGCGCGGCTGCGTGGTGATGCTCGGCGCGGTGGCAACTGAGCCACTGCCACCGCCACCGCCCCCTCCACCGCCGCTGGCGGGGGGCGCGCTATCGCCGCCTCCCCCACCGCATGCCGCCATCCCTATACAGAAGCTCGACACGGCGGCCAGGTGGCGCAGCAGGCGAATCGGAAACCAAGACATGAACACTCCCGGGTGTGGTCCACGGCGAGAGGCCGGGGTTGGAACATTTTCCGTTTGCGAGCTGCTCACGGGCAAGCCTCTGCCCCCCGAGTGAGGCCCCCCGAGTGAGGGGCGGGCAAAATACACTGAACCATTCACCCGACGCGCGACATGAGCCAAGACCTGAAAGAACTGTTCGAAAGCAACCGTCGCTGGTCGCAGGAGGTGCAGGCCCGAACGCCCGACTTCTTCTCGCGCCTGATCAAGCAGCAGGTGCCGCAGTACCTGTGGATCGGCTGTGCCGACAGCCGCGTGCCGGCCAACGAGATCCTGGGCCTGTTGCCGGGCGACGTGTTCGTGCACCGCAACGTGGCCAACGTGGTGGTGCACTCCGACCTGAACGCGCTGTCGGTCATGCAATACGCGGTCGACATGCTGCAGGTGCGGCACGTGATGGTGGTGGGGCACTACGGCTGCGGTGGCGTGATGGCCGCGCTGCAGAATCGCCGCATCGGCCTGGCCGACAACTGGATCCGCCACGTGCAGGACGTGCGCAACAAACACCGCACGTGGATCGACGGCATGCCCGACGAAGAGATGCGGCTGCGCGCACTGTGCGAGCTGAACGTGCTGGAACAGTCGCTCAACGTCTGCGAGACCACGGTCGTGCAAGACGCCTGGGAGCGTGGGCAAGAGGTGGTGGTGCACGGCTGGGTCTACGGCCTGCACAACGGGCTGCTCGAAGACCTGCGCATCACCGTGGCCGGCGCCGGCGATGTGATGCCGGCCTACGGCTTGGCGCTCGGCGCGCTGAAGGCGCGCTTCGACAGCGAGCGCAAGCAGGGCCGGCCGTAGCCGGCGGCTTTCAGCCGGATCTCAGCGATTCGCCAGCCCGCGCTCTCAACCTGCCCGCCATGTTCCCGCAGAAGCTCACCGACTCGCGCGCCTACGACATCGCGCAGGCGATGCTCGATGGCTTCAACCGCCACTACAGTTTGTTCCGCGAGGCCAGCGCGGGTGCGCAGCGGCGTTTCGAGTTGGCAGACTGGCACGGCCAGCAGCGCGCGCAGCGCGAACGCATCGAGTTCTACGACCTTCGGGTGGACGAAGCCGCCGAGCGGCTGCAGCGCGAGTTCCAGGCCGCGGCGCTGCCCAAGGACGTGTGGCAGCAGGTCAAGCTGCACTACATCGGCCTCTTGACCAACCTGTACCAGCCCGAGCTGGCCGAGACCTTCTTCAACTCGGTCACCACCAAGATCCTGCACCGCAGCTACTTCCACAACGACTTCATCTTCGTGCGGCCGGCGGTCAGCACCGAGTACCTCGAGAACGACGAACCGGCCTCGCTGCCCACCTTCCGCGCTTACTACCCCACGCTCGAGACCTTGCGCGACACCTGGCTGCGCATCATCGGCAACTTCCAGCTGCAGGTGGCCTTCGAAGACCTGGCGCGCGACATCGACCAGGTGCTGGCGGCGGTGGCGGCCGAGCTGGGCGAGTTCCGCCGGCGCGCGAACTTCCAGATCCAGGTGCTGTCGAGCCTGTTCTTCCGCAACAAGGGCGCGTACGTGGTGGGCAAGATCATCAACGGCTTCAACGAGACGCCGTTTGCGCTGCCGATACTGCACAACGAGCACGGTCAGTTGATCATCGACGCGGCGCTGTTCGGCGAAGACGACCTGTTGCTGGTATTCAGCTTTGCGCGCGCTTACTTCATGGTCAACATGGAGGTGCCGTCGGCCTATGTGCGCTTTTTGCGTTCGATGATGCCGAGCAAGCCGCGCAGCGAGATCTACAGCGCCATCGGGCTGCAGAAGCAGGGCAAGAACCTGTTCTACCGCGACTTTCTGGCGCACCAGCGGCACAGCAGCGATAAGCTGCGCATCGCGCCCGGCATCAAGGGCATGGTGATGCTGGTGTTCGACCTGCCGAGCTTTCCGTACGTGTTCAAGGTCATCAAGGACTTCTTTCCGCTGCAGAAGGAAACCACGCGCGAGCTCGTGAAGCGCAAGTACCTGATCGTCAAGCAGCACGACCGCGTCGGCCGCATGGCCGACACCTTGGAGTACAGCAACGTGGCCTTCCCGCGCGCGCGCTTCGACGACGAACTCGTGGCCGAGCTGAAGCACTTTTGCGCCAGCCTGGTGGAAGAAGACGGCGACACGCTGGTGATTCGCCACGCCTACATCGAGCGGCGCATGATCCCGCTCAACATCTACCTGACCGACGCCACGCCGCAGCAGATCGAGCACGCGGTGATCGAGTACGGCAACGCCATCAAGGACCTGGTGCGCGCCAACATCTTTCCCGGCGACATGCTGTGGAAGAACTTCGGCGTCACCCGCCACGGCAAGGTGGTGTTCTACGACTACGACGAGATCGAGTACCTGACCGACTGCAACTTCCGCAAGGTGCCGGCACCCCGCAACGAGGAAGAAGAGATGTCGGGCGAGGTCTGGTACTCGGTCGGCCCGAAAGACGTGTTCCCTGAAACCTTCGAGCCCTTCCTGCTCGGCAACCCGGTGGTGCGCGCGGTGTTCATGCGCCACCATGCCGACCTGCTCGACGCGGCGTTCTGGCAAGGCCACAAAGAGCGCATATTGGCGGGCTACGTGCACGACGTGTTCCCGTACGATGCGCACAAGCGTTTCGAGTACCGGCGGAGGATGCAAGAGGCGCTTGAGGCGTCGACCGCTTGAGTTGGCTCCCTCTCCCACTGGGAGAGGGCTGGGGTGAGGGCTGCAACGGCGACCGGTGCGCCAACGTTGGGGCCGCTCGCCGCCCCTCACTCCAACCCTCTCCCCGAAGGGGCGAGGGAGAAATGCATTTGCTTGTTGATCGAGGAGTTCATATGTCCGACGCAGTAGTCATCGTTTCCGCCGCCCGCACGCCCATCGGCGGCTTGCTGGGCGACTTTGCTTCACTGCCGGCGTACCAGCTCGGCGCGGCGGCCATCAAGGCGGCCGTCGAACGGGCCGGCATCACCGGCGACGCCGTCAACGAAGTGCTCATGGGCAATTGCCTGATGGCCGGCCAGGGCCAGGCGCCGGCGCGCCAGGCGGCGCTGGGCGCGGGGCTGCCGCAGTCGGCCGGCGCGGTGACCTTGAGCAAGATGTGCGGCTCGGGCATGCGCGCCATGATGTTCGCGCACGACATGCTGCGCGCCGACACCGCCGAGGTGATGGTGGCCGGCGGCATGGAAAGCATGACCAACGCGCCGCACCTGCTGTTCGCGCGCAAGGGCGTGCGCTACGGCGCGGCGCAGATGTTCGACCACATGGCGATGGACGGCCTGGAAGACGCCTACGACCGCGGCCGCGCGATGGGTGTGTTTGCCGAGGACTGCGTGGCCAAGTACAAGTTCACGCGCGAGGCGCAGGACGCGTTTGCGATCGCCTCCACTCAGCGCGCGAAGCAAGCCAACGAAGATGGCAGCTTCGACTGGGAAATGGCCCCAGTCACGCTGCAAGGCAAGGGCGGCGACACGATCGTCAAGTTCGATGAACAACCGTTCAAGGCCAAGCTCGACAAGATCCCCGGCCTGAAGCCTGCCTTCAAGAAAGACGGCACGATCACCGCCGCCAACGCGTCGAGCATCTCCGACGGCGCCGCCGCGCTGGTGCTGATGCGCGAATCCACGGCCGTGCGTTACGGCTGCAAGCCCATCGCGCGCATCGCCGCGCACGCAGTGCACGCGCAGGCACCGGCCTGGTTTGCCACCGCACCGGCCGGCGCCATCGACAAGGTGCTGAAGAAGACCGGCTGGGCCGCGAAAGACGTGGACCTGTGGGAAGTGAACGAGGCCTTCGCCGCGGTGACGATGGCCGCGATGAACGAGTTCAAGCTCGGCCACGAGATCGTCAACGTGCACGGCGGCGCGTGTGCGCTGGGTCACCCGATCGGTGCCAGCGGCGCGCGCATCGTCGTCACGCTGCTCGGCGCGCTGCGCAAGCGGGGGCTCAGCAAGGGCGTGGCAGCGCTGTGCATCGGCGGCGGTGAAGCCACCGCGCTGGCGCTGGAGATGGTGTGAACATCTTCGGCCACCGGGGCGTGGCATGCGCCGCGACGGCAAGCCGCTTGCGCCGATGCATGCACTGATCATCGGCGCCTCGCGCGGCATCGGGCTGGAGTTCGTGCGCCAGTACCGCGCAGCGGGCTGGCAGGTGGCGGCCACCGCGCGTGGCGAACCGGCGCTGCGGGCACTGGCCGATCTGGGCGCGCAGCCGCTGGCGCTGGACGTGGCGCAGGCCGAGAGCGTGTCGCGCCTGGCCTGGCAGATCGACGGCCTGGCTTTCGACGTGGCCGTGCTGTGCGCCGGCATTTACGGCCCGCGCAGCGCCGGCTTGCAGCCGCCCACCGAGGCCGACTTCGACGCGGTGATGCACACCAACGTGCTCGGCGCCATGCGCGTGCTGCCTTCGCTCGAAGACGCGCTGGCGCCGGGCGCGCGGCTGGCCGTGGTGTCGTCGCGCATGGGCTCGATGGGCCTGCGCACCAGCCCCTCGGGCTGGCTCTACCGCGCCTCCAAGGCGGCGCTGAATTCGGTGTTGAAGGATGCCTCGCTCGCATTCGGCGGGCGCGCCGTGTGCCTGGCGCTGCACCCCGGCTGGGTGCGCACCGACATGGGCGGCGACGGCGCCGACATCGACGTAACCAGCAGCGTGGCCGGCATGCGCAAGGTGCTCGCGCAGGCCAAGCCTGAAGACAATGGCGGCTTCTTCAACTTTGACGGGCAGGCGCTGGCCTGGTGAGGCGAATCAACATGCAGCTCAACGAAGACCACCGCGCCGTTCAAGACGCCGTGCGCGCCTACGTGCAAGACCACATTGCCCCCAACGCCGCGCGCTGGGACAAGGCGCACCACTTTCCGGCCACCGAACTGAAGGGCCTGGCGGCACTGGGCTGCTACGGCGTGGCGGTGCCGACCGAGTGGGACGGTGCGGGGCTCGACTACCTGGCGCTGGCCGTCATCATCGAAGAGATCGCCGCGGGCGACGGCGGCACCTCCACCGTGATCAGCGTCAACAACTGCCCGGTGTGCAGCATCTTGATGGCGTGGGCGAGCGACGCGCAGAAGGAGCAGTGGCTCAAACCGCTGGCGCGCGGCGACATGCTCGGCGCCTTTTGCCTGACCGAGCCTCATGTGGGCTCGCAGGCCGACGGCTTGAAGACCACGGCCGTGAAAGAAGGTGGCTACTACGTGCTGAACGGCGTGAAGCAGTTCATCACCAGCGGGAAGAACGGCGACGTCGCGATCGTGATGGCAGTCACCGACAAGACGGCGGGAAAGAAGGGCATCAGCGCCTTCATCGTGCCGACGAACACGCCGGGCTACAGCGTGGCCCGCATCGAAGACAAGCTCGGCCAGCACAGCAGCGACACCGCGCAGATCTTGTTCGAGAACTGCCGCGTGCCGGCCGCCAACCTGATCGGCGACGAAGGGCAGGGCTTGAAGATCGCACTGTCGGGGCTGGAGGGCGGGCGCATCGGCATTGCCGCACAGAGCCTGGGCATGGCGCGCGCCGCATTCGACGCCGCGCTGCGTTATTCGAAAGAGCGCGTGGCCTTCGGCAAGCCGATCTTCGAGCACCAGGCGCTGCAGTTCCGCCTGGCCGACATGGCCACCAGCATGGAAGCCGCGCGCCAGCTCATCCACCACGCCGCGAGCTTGAAAGACGCCAGCGTGCCGTGCCTGAAAGAAGCCGCGATGGCCAAGCTGTTTGCCAGCGAGATGGCCGAGAAGGTGTGCAGCGCAGCGATCCAGGTGTTCGGCGGGTATGGGTACGTGAGCGACTTCCCGGTCGAGCGCATTTATCGCGACGTGCGGGTGTGCCAGATTTACGAAGGCACGAGCGACGTGCAGAAGATATTGATCGGGCGGGCACTGGCTTGACCGGGCCCCCTCTCCCCCTGGGAGAGGGTTGGGGTGAGGGCAGGCACTAGATCTGGTCCAACGGACTCCGCACCCCACGCCCGCCGCGGTTGAGCACGTGCGTGTAGATCATCGTCGTCTTCACGTCGGCATGGCCCAGCAACTCTTGCACCGTGCGAATGTCGTAACCCGCCTGCAGCATGTGCGTGGCAAACGAATGCCGCAGCACGTGCGGCGAGCAGGGCTTGTCAATGCCCGCACGCCGCGCTGCGACCGTGACCGACTTCTGCACCGACGCCTTGTTCAGATGGTGGCGCATCACCTGCCCCGTGCGCGGGTCGGTCGACACCTTTGCACTCGGGAACACCCACTGCCACCCCCACGCGCGCGCCTCGCTGGGGTACTTCTGCGCCAGCGCATGCGGCATCCACACCTCCCCCAGGCCGTCGGCCAGGTCGCGGCCATGGAGAGTCTTGACGCGCACCAGGTGGTCGCGCAGCGGCAGCAGCAGGTTCTCGGGCAACACCGTCACGCGGTCCTTGCCGCCCTTGCCGCTGCGCACGATGAGTTCGCGCCGTTCGAAGCCCACGTCTTTCACACGCAGGCGCAGCCCTTCGAGCAGGCGCATGCCGGTGCCATAAAGCAGCGACGCGACCAGGCCCATCGTGCCGCTGAGCTCGTGCAGCAACGAACGCACTTCGGACGACGTCAACACCACCGGCAGGCGCCGCTTCTCTTTCGCGGCGACGATCTCGTTCATCCACGGCAGGTCGAACTGCAGCACCACGCGGTAGAGAAACAGCAGCGCCGACTTGGCCTGGTTCTGCGTCGACGGCGCCACGTTGCGATCGACCGCCAGGTGCGTCAGAAACGCCATCACCTCCGCGCCACCCATGTCCGCCGGGTGACGCTTGCCGTGGAACAGGATGTAGCGGCGCGCCCAATCGACGTAAGCACTTTCGGTGCGGATGGAGAAGTGGCGCACGCGAATGGCGTGGCGAAGCTGGTCGAGCAGACGGGGCGGGGCGGTGAGGGTGGTGGGCGTATCGACGCTGGCGTCGGGGGTGGCGTCGGCGCCGTCGAGCAACCCGGAGGCGAAGTCCTTGACGGCTTGCGGCTCGTTCGGCAACACTCGATCCAACCCCAGTCGGTCAGCGCGGCGCTTGTTCGGAGGTGTGTTCATGCCCATCAATTTAGGCGGCCCATTTGCCCCAGAACATCACCCCGTCGGGGGCAAGAAGGGGGCCCTCGAATGGGGGACGGGTGATCACCCAACCGCCCCAAAGATTCCGATTAGGCTGAATCGCACTCCGCGCGGCGATCAGTCCACTTAACGTTAGGCCTCAGAAAGCCCGCACGATGAACCTCGGAATGCTCGTCGCCAAGGAACTCGAAGCCGACCCGCAGCACGTGATGCTCCTGCGGCACAGCAACGTCAAGGTCGCAGCACTGGAGCGCGAAGGCGCGTCGGTGGAAGAGTACACGCTGGTTCAACCTACGAACTCGCGCTACGACTTTTTCGCGGATGGGCGAGTTCCAGCAAAGTACGTTGTTGTCATCGTCTACGACCACGTGCACTGCGTGTATCGCATCCAAGGCGTCGAAGCCGAAGGAACAACTCACAGTCTCGCGTCGGCGGCATATGTGCGGTTCGACACCATGCAAGGCCACCTGCCACTTCCGGCCAAGCGCTTTCGGGCCACGCTTGTAGAGCGCAGTCGCACCCTCGGTCGCCCTGTGCTGGGTTGGTCGAGTCCACGAACACCGGTTGCCAGGTACGGTGGCAGGCTGTTTGAGCATGTCGAAGTTTCAAATGCATAGCGTCGCTGCCCTGCGGAGGCCTAACCATTCGTTCAAGCGGACGCCTGACGGCGCCGCTTAACTCAAACGTTAGGCCGCTCGAAATGCAGGGTGCGCAAGTTTCAATTCTGGCCACGCTCACAGGCGCGTTGGCCGTTTGCAGGCAGTGGCAATTCTTGCGCGTGCGAGCACCGGTGGCATCGCCAGCAATCGCAACTCAGGCAAGAGTGCCAAGGCGAGCGGGTGAAGGTCAGTCAGAGGTTCGCGCTTCGCGCGGCAGTGCTGCGCCTGGCAATCGGTTCGTGGTTGTTGCCGCTGGCGCGTCAACGGGCTGCGGTCAAGTCAGTGCTGAGCTCGAACCAGTTCAAGCGTCGGCGCTGGAACCGTGCGCGTGCGGTGGTGGGCGGCGTCGAGGTAGTGGCGCGCAGCGCTGGGGCTTTGGGTTCGCATCGGTCGCCGTGCGGGCGTTCAGCAGTTCGAACGGGAGTCCACATGCAAACACAAGGTAGCGCGTTGCAGGTGCAATCGCAGCCAGGGTCCCGCTGGTGTCAAGGCCAAGCGCACCCTAACCCCGCGTTCAAGCGGACATCCCACGGGGTACCGTGGGCTGCCGCTTAACGCAACGTTAGGCGTCACAAACACCATGATCGACTTCACTGAGCTACCGTCTGATGGCGTCAAGTTCGAGCAACTCGTACGAGAGTTGCTACTGCGATCAGGCTTCGAGGTGCATTGGACAGGCGTGGGTCCAGACGGCGGCCGAGATCTGATCGCAATCGAGTCCGCGGCCGGCCTACTCGCACCGTTTCGCAGGAAGTGGCTTGTGAGTTGCAAGCACTACGCGAACTCAAGGAAGTCCGTCGGATTGGATGACGTGACTGACATCAATGACGCTTGCGATGCGGTTGGTGCGTCCGGCTTCTTGTTGGCATGCTCTACCCAGCCATCCTCAACAGTTGTACGAAGGTTTGAAGAGATCGAATCGCGAGGCAAGTTTGTTATTAGGTATTGGGATAGCGTTGAGCTTGAGAAGCGCCTGTCTTCCCCACAGACGCTTCCACTCATACATCTGTTCTTTCCCGTGAGCGCCACTGCCAATCCGTGGCACATCTTTGCAACCTACTCGCCTTCATGCTGGGCGGCGAACTACAAAGACTATCTGATCTACTTGGGTTCACGTACCGCTCATTCGTACCCTTCACTGAAGGAGGTCGAGGAGATCGTGCGCCGAATTGAGAGCGTCAAGCTTCCTACCGGGACAGACTGGAACAGGCACTTTCTTCGCCCGCGCGCCGTCTACTTTGACGACAAACACGAGAACTTTTCGGTCTTCGTGGACTACCTATTCCCCAGATCCCAGGAAGACACGACGCTGCCTCCTGCAACGCTCAATGAGAGCTTTCGCGATGGCGAAGGGTTGCACTCCGATGGAACGGGGTCTTGGTACACGACCTTCTGGGATGTGCGATATGTTCCGTGCCTGCAGATTAGCGACCACTTTCATCTCGACCACAAAGACTATTACGAGCCGTTTATGCATCAATACATGGTTGGCATGGCAAGAGATCGATTCTTGGGTGACATGTAGCTGAACGTGGCTCGCGCAGTGACGCCTAACCCTTTACAGGGACTTTCGAAGTAGTCAACAGCTCTTCGCTTTTTCCATTGCCAAGCCGAATTTGCTTTTCCGTCACCCGGCGGATCGCCGATCGAAGTTGATGTCGAGACAGAGAACAGACTGCCACTCTACAGACGGCCTTGTTGCACCGAGCGCGTGAGCGCCAAGTCGGTGCGGACCCAGATGAGAACCGCACGGCAGGGCTCCATTCCTATCACGTGGTCACCACCGATCGGGTGCCACCAAGGGTTAGTCGAGCTTGCCCGCCGCCGGTCTGACCTGTTCAACCCATCTTCGATGTCACGTCCTGCAGGGAAGTTGTTGCCGGGTTTTTCGATGTTGCGTTCAGGTGCCCTGCGGCTTCACGCTCAGGTGGTTGGCATCGAAGGCCTCACCCCGCGTCATCACCGCCCACAGGATGCGCGCGTTCTTGTTGGCCAGCGCCACGACGGCCTTCTGCCAACCCGAGCGTTCGCGCAGCGCCAGCGCCCATTGCGAGATCCTGTCCTGTCGTCGGTGCGCCGTCATCACGGCCGACTTCGCCCCCTGGACCAGCAGCGTGCGCAGGTAGGTGTCGCCGCGCTTGGTGATGCCGCCCAGGCTGGCCTTGCCGCCGCTGGAGTGTTGGCGCGGCGTCAGGCCGATCCACGCGCCGAACTGGGCGCCGTTCCTGAACTGCTTGAAGTCGTCCACGGTGGCGACCACGGCCGAGGCGGTCACGGGACCGATGCCCAGCAAGGTGGCAGCCGCCTTGACCGCGGCGTTGTCCTTCGCGTGCGCGGCGATGCGCTCGTCGCACCAGGCCAGATGTGCGTCGAGTTCGTGCCACTGCGACTGCGCGCGCTGCAGCGTGGGACGCGCCAGCGTGCCGAGCTCGTTGGTCGCGTCCTCGAGGACCTCGCTGAGCCCGCCTTGCAACTCGCGCGCTCCTTGCGGGAACACCAGCCCGAACTCGGCGAGCAAGCCGCGGATGCGGTTGATGCAGGCGGTGCGGTCTGCCTTGATGCCCTCGCGCAGCCGGTGCACGCACAGCATGCTCTGCTGCTCGACCGACTTGACCGGGATGAAGCGCATCGTGGGCCGCGAGGCTGCCTCGCAGATCGCCGCGGCGTCGTTGGCGTCGTTCTTGCCGGTCGAGCCCTGGCTGCGGTACGGGCTCACGAGCTGAGCGGAGATGATCCGCGCGTCCAGACCCAGGGCGATGAGCTTGCGCGCCCAGTGATGCGCGCTCGAACTCGCTTCCATGGCGACGACGCACCTCGCCGGCAGCTTGACGCACCATTCGGTGAACCTGGCGCGCGGCAGTGCGCGGCTGGTGAGCACACGACCGGCGGCGTCCACGGCGTGAACCTGAATGACGTGCTTTGCCAGATCGACCCCTACCCGCACGGCGCCGTCTCGGATAACCTTGTCCATGGGACTTCCCCTTTCACAGGCTGCAGATTGATGACTTCGAACACCACCAATCTTGGCGCACCGTCGCCGTTGCCAGAAGGTGGGAAGTCCCTTCTCATTCCGGTCAAGCGGACAGCCCCCGGAGTACCGTGGTCTGCCGCTTGCCTCAAACGTTTGGTCGCTCGAAATGCATGGCGCGCAAGTTTCAATTCTGGCCACGCACGCAGGCGCATTGCCCGTCTGCACGCATCGGCAATTCTTGCGCGGTCGAGCACCGGTGGCATCGCCGGCAATCGCAACTCAGGCGCGCGTGCCAAGTCGAGCATTGAAGGTCAGTCAGAGGTTCGCGCTTCGCGCGGCAGTGCTGCGCCTGGCAGGTGGTTCGTGGTTGTTGCCGCTGGCGCGTCAACGGGCTTCGGTCCAGGAAGTGCCGGGCTCGAATGCGTCCATCGTGCGCCCGGTCGGCGCCATGATGCTGGAGCAGAACGACGAGTGGAGCCTCAACCGGCGCTACATGCAGCTTGAGGGCCTGCAAACCCTCGGCGATACTGCCTCCACTCGGCTGCCCGCTGTGGCTCGCTGAGTACCGCGCATCTCAGCCTTTCCGGGCGGTGGACTTACACCATGCGTTGGGACACGACCGACCCGGTTCCGGCCGCTCGGCTCAAACGCAGGCCTCAGGAGAGCACCAATGATTCGCCACACCGTCGCCTTCAAACTGAAACACCCGGCGGGGTCAGAAGTCGAGAGCGACTTCTTGACGGCAGCTCAAATACTGGCCGCGATTCCGACGGTCCGCAAGTTCGAGCGCCTTCGACAGGTGGGGAAGAAGAACGGTTTTACCTTCGGGTTCTCGATGGAGTTCGCTTCGCAGCAAGACTACGACGCATACAACATTCATCCCGATCATGTTCATTTCGTGGAGACGCGCTGGAAGCCAGAGGTCCTGGACTTCATTGAACTTGACTACGTTCAGTATGAGTTGGCGTGAGTACACCGCTGCGCGCCCCTCAGCTCAAATGTCAGGCCGCCAGAACCAAGTCCTTCCCGCGTCGCACATTTCCGTGCGGCCTTTACGCACCAAATCATTGACGACCGGACTAGTAAGGCTCTGTTTTTCGACACACCCTCGATGCCGAACGCATCACTGGGAAGGAGCAACTTCTTCCATCAAAAGACGCGCAATGGCCAGCGCTGATAACACGAAGTCTCCCGAGGCCTCCCCACCGACCGTAGCCTCCGCAAGTGAAGCCCAACCCTTCCATCGAGGGGATGCCTCAAAGGCTGCGCCTTTCAGTCACCCCTCATGTCAAACGTTGAGGCGTCATGAGCAGAGGCCATGGCACAGTCCCCCGGCATCAATTCAGGAAAGCGCGTCATGCTTGTAGGAACCTGCCACTGTGGCGCAGTCACGATCGAACTTCCGGCGGCGCCCGAGAAGGTCACGAACTGCAACTGTTCAATCTGCAGACGCTTGGGCGCCCTGTGGGCCTACTATGAGTTTGGTACGGTCCGAATTGCCGGCCATCCGGAAAGTACCCAGGAGTACATCCAGGGTGACAAGACACTCAGGACCGTGCGCTGCGCCACGTGCGGGTGCGTGACGCACTGGGAACCTCTGAAGCCAGAACCGGGTGCTCGCCACGGTGTGAATCTGCGCAACTTCGACCCGAAGATCTTGGAGTCAGTTCAAGTACGGCGCTTCGATGGCGCGGACACGTGGGAGTTCTTGGACTGAACCCGAATGACGCTTGACCCTTCGCTCGAGCGAACCCCCACCGCCAACGCTCGTGCCCTTGGAGCCAGACGGCGAGCGGCTCGTCGCGTATCTCGAACGGAAGACACCATGGGACTCTTGACCTTCAGCATCAACGTCACCCTGGACGGCTGCGTCGACCACCAGGAAGGAATCGCCGACGACGAGACACACGCCTTCTTCACCCGCCTCATGGACGAGAATGGAGCGATGCTGTGGGGCCGCATCACGTACGAGATGATGGAGAGCCACTGGCCAGCGGTCGCCCGCGGCGACGCGGAGGCACCGCCGCAGATGTGCGAGTGGGCGGTCAAGCTGGAGGCCAAGCCGAAGTACGTGGTGTCCTCGACGCGAAAGGACTTCCCGTGGACCAACAGCCACCACATCGCCGGTGACCTGCGCACGGGCGTGCAGAAGCTCAAGGACGCGACCCCGGCCGGCGGGCTTCTCGGCAGCGGCACGCTCGCGCCGGAGCGGCCCGTGTTGGATCTGATCGACTTTTACACTTTCCTCGTCCCCCCCAGTAGCCCCGGCCACGGCCCGACCCTGTACCCTGGCGGGGGGCGCCCCACGCGACGGCTCGAGCTGGTCTCGGCCAGGCCGCTTCGAAACGGCGCGGTTGCCCTGCACTATCGGCGCGGTTGAGCACAGGCGTTAGCCGTCACAATCTGCATTTCGTAGTCATTCTCAAACCGGAGGGGCAATATGTCCAGGCTTCGCGTAGAAAGTTTTACCATCTCACTGGACGGTTTCGGCGCTGGCCCAGACCAGGACATCAACAATCCACTGGG
>JANMYQ010000113.1:0-9518 GCA_031382215.1 Methylibium sp. | reverse complement strand
GCCGGGCCCCACAGGCAGGCCACGCCGGCGGCGATGGCCGCGAACGGATTCGTGCCCGAGCTGCCGCAAAGGCGCACCGTGGAGGTGGAGGCGTTCTGCTCGTGGTCGGCGTGCAGGATGAAGATGCGGTCGATGGCGCGCACGAGCACGTCGTTGGATTTGTATTCCTCGCAGGGCGTGGCGAACATCATGCGCATGAAGTTCGCGCTGTAGCTCAGGTCGTTCTTCGGGTAGATGAAAGGCTGCCCGGTGCCGTACTTGTAGGCCATGGCCACGAGCGTGGGCATCTTCGCGATCAGCCGGATCGCCGAGATCTCGCGGTGCTTCGGGTTGTTGATGTCGGTGCTGTCGTGATAGAAGGCCGACAGCGCGCCGACCAGCCCGGTCATGATGGCCATCGGGTGCGCATCGCGCCGGAAGCCGCGCAGAAAAAACTGCATCTGCTCGTTGACCATCGTGTGGTTGGTCACCAGCTTCGTGAACTCGACCTTTTGCGTCGGGTTGGGCAGGTCGCCGTTGAGCAGCAGGTAGCAGGTTTCCAGGAAGTCGCAGTTGGTCGCCAACTGCTCGATCGGGTAGCCGCGGTACAGCAATTCGCCCTTGTCGCCATCGATGTAGGTGATGGTCGAGTTGCACGAGGCGGTCGACAGGAAACCCGGGTCGTAGGTGAACTTGCCGGTCTGCGCGTACAGCTTGCGGATGTCGATCACTTCGGGCCCGACCGTGCCCTTGTAGATCGGCAAGGCCATGCTGGGGCTGCCGTCAGAGAAGGACAGGGTGGCTTTCACGTCGGAGGGGGTCATGCTCGTTCCTTGGAGTGATCAAAATCGCCGAAATGGGACCGGTCCAGCGGCGGCGTGCGCATCAGCCGCAACACCTCCAGTACGTCGGGCCGCGCCAGGGCGCCAGCGGGCTCGGTGCGCGCGAGCAACAGGTCCAGCAAGTCGTTGTCGCCGAGGTCCATCAGCACCCGCAAGCCTTGTGCCTGCCCCGTGGTCAGCGTGGCCTCGTAGCGCGAAAAGAAGCGTTCGATGAACAAGTCGTTTTCGAGCAAGCCGCGGCGGCAGCGCCATTTCAGCTTGCTGAGGGCTCGGGCGTCGATGACGGCATGCATCGCAGGCTGGGCGTTGAATCAGCGCCGCATCAAACGGCGCGGCGCACCATCAGTTCCTTGATCTTGCCGATCGCCTTGGTCGGGTTCAAGCCCTTCGGGCAGACGTCGACGCAGTTCATGATCGTGTGGCAGCGGAACAGGCGGTACGGGTCTTCGAGGTTGTCGAGCCGCCCTGCGGTGTCCTGGTCGCGGCTGTCGGCAATGAAGCGGTAGGCCTGCAGCAAGCCGGCCGGGCCGACGAACTTGTCCGGGTTCCACCAGAAGCTCGGGCAGCTGGTGGTGCAGCTGGCGCACAGGATGCACTCGTAGAGGCCGTTCAGCTCGTCGCGCTCGTCAGGCGATTGCAGGCGCTCCTTCTCGGGCGGCATCTCGTCGTTGACGAGGTAGGGCTTGATCGAGTGGTACTGCTTGAAGAACTGCGTCATGTCGACGATCAGGTCGCGGATCACCGGCAGGCCGGGCAGCGGCTTCAGCACGATCGGGTCCTTCAGCGTGAGCATGTTGGTCAGGCACGCCAGGCCGTTCTTGCCGTTGATGTTCATCGCATCCGACCCGCACACGCCTTCGCGGCACGAGCGCCGGAAGCTCAACGTCGGGTCAACCGCCTTCAGCTTGCCCAGCGCGTCCAACAGCATGCGCTCGCTGCCGTCGAGCTCGACCTCCAGGGTCTGCATGCGCGGCTTGGCGTCGGTGTCCGGGTCGTAGCGGTAGATCTGGAAGACACGTTTTGTCATGTTGGCTTCTTCAGAAGGTACGAACCTTGGGCGGGATCGACTCGGCCGTCAGCGGCTTCAGGTTGACCGGCTTGTAGTCGAGCCGGTCGGCGTCGGAATACCACAGCGTGTGTTTCATCCACACCTCGTCGTTGCGGCCGTTCGGATGCTCCGGCGTGTCGGCGTAGTCGTTCACGGTGTGGGCGCCACGGCTTTCGCGCCGCGCCGCGGCCGAGACCATGGTTGCGCGTGCGCACTCGATCAGGTTCTCGACCTCCAGCGCCTCGACCCGCGCGGTGTTGAAAACCTTGGACTTGTCGGCCAGGTGGATGCCCTTCACTCGCTCGGCCAGCGCGCTGATCTTGGCCACGCCCTCGTCCATCGACACCTGGGTGCGGAACACGCCGGCATGCAGTTGCATCGCCGCGCGGATGTCGTTCGCCACGTCCTGCGCATACTCGCCGCCGGTACTGCCGTCCAGCCGAGCCAAGCGCGCCAGCGTGAGGTCGGCCGCGTCGGCCGGCAGCGCCTTGTGAGTCTTCGTCTTGAGCGCCGAGTCGACGATGTGATTGCCCGCCGCGCGCCCGAACACCAGCAGGTCCAGCAGAGAATTCGTGCCGAGCCGGTTCGCGCCGTGGACGCTGACGCAGGCGCATTCGCCCACCGCGTACAGGCCGTTCACCACCTCGTTCGGTTTGCCGGCCTTGGGCACCACCACCTGGCCGTGAATGTTGGTCGGCACGCCACCCATCTGGTAGTGGATGGTCGGAACCACCGGAATCGGCTCCTTGGTGATGTCGACGTTGGCAAAGTTGTGGCCGATCTCGAACACGCTGGGCAGGCGCTTCATGATGGTCTCGGCGCCAAGGTGCGTCATGTCGAGCTGGATGTAGTCCTTGTTCGGGCCGCAGCCGCGCCCTTCCTTGATCTCCTGGTCCATGCAGCGCGAAACGAAGTCGCGCGGCGCCAGGTCCTTCAAGGTCGGTGCGTAACGCTCCATGAAGCGCTCGCCCGCGCTGTTGCGCAGGATCGCGCCTTCGCCGCGGCAGCCTTCGGTCAGCAGCACGCCGGCGTTGTGCACTCCTGTCGGGTGGAACTGCCAGAACTCCATGTCTTCGAGCGGAATGCCGGCGCGCGCCGCCATGCCCAGCCCGTCGCCGGTGTTGATGAAGGCGTTGGTGCTGGCCGCGAAGATGCGCCCGGCGCCGCCGGTGGCCAGCAGCACGGTCTTGGCCTCAAGGATCTGCACCTCACCGCTTTCCATTTCCATCGCGGTCACGCCGACCACGTCGCCATCGGCGTCGCGGATCAAGTCGAGCGCCATCCATTCAACGAAGAAGTTGGTGCGCGCCTTCACGTTCTGCTGGTACAGCGTGTGCAGCATGGCGTGGCCGGTGCGGTCGGCCGCGGCGCAGGCGCGCTGCACCGGCTTCTCGCCGTAGTTGGCGGTGTGGCCACCGAACGGGCGCTGGTAGATCGTGCCGTCGGGGTTGCGGTCGAACGGCATGCCCAGGTGTTCGAGCTCGTAGACGACCTTGGGCGCTTCGCGGCACATGAACTCGATCGCGTCCTGGTCGCCCAGCCAGTCCGAGCCCTTGATCGTGTCGTAGAAATGGTAGTGCCAGTTGTCCTCTGACATGTTGCCCAGCGACGCGCCGATGCCACCCTGCGCCGCCACCGTGTGCGAACGCGTCGGGAACACTTTTGACAGCACCGCCACGTTGAGCCCGGCGCGCGCGAGCTGCAGCGAGGCACGCATACCCGAGCCGCCCGCGCCGACGATGACCACGTCGAACCGGCGCCTGACGACCGAAGAGGCCACAGAAGACACCACAGAAGATCCGCCTTGCATCAAAGTCTCCAGAGAACCTGGATCGCCCAACCGGCGCAACCCACCAGCCAGACGATCGTGAACACCTGCAGCGCCAGCCGCATCACCATCGGCTTGACGTAGTCCATCAAGATGTCGCGCATACCGACCCAGGCGTGCACCAGCAGCGAGACGATCACCACGAAGGTCAGCGCCTTCATCCACTGGCGCGAGAAGATGCCGGCCCACTTGTCGTAGCCCATTTCGGCGCCGAACAGCACCTGCACGATCAGCGCCAGGGTGAACAGCGCCATCAGCAGCGCGGTGACGCGCTGCGACAGCCAGTCGCGCAATCCGTAATGGGCGCCGACGACGATGCGCCGCGATCCGTAGTTGTCAGCCATGGAGTGCTTTCGCGTGCTTTCAGAAAAACAGCTTGTAGCCGAGCGCCAGTGTCAGCAACGCGCTCAGGGCCAAGGTGACCACGGCCGACTGGTGGCCGAACTCACGCGTGACCGCGTGGGTCGCGTCCATCCACAGGTGGCGCAGCCCCGCCAGAAAATGGTGCAGATAGGCCCAGATCAGTGCCAGCGCAACCAGCTTGACGAACCAGCCGCCGAACCAGCCCACCCCGTTCCTGAACACCGAGACGAACTGGCTGTAGGTGATCTCGGAGGTCAGGCTGGTGTCGAACATCCACACGATGAACGGCATCAGCAGAAACAGCAGCAAGCCGCTGGCGCGGTGAAGGATGGAGACCACGCCCGCCAAAGGCAGCCGGTACTGCAGGGCATCGACCAGCCGCATGGTTCCAGGTCGTTGTTTCAGCGCATCTGACATACCGTACCTTCTTGTGACATCGGGACTCAACCCGATGAGTTTATTGCATCGCAGCAAATTCTGGCTGACCCCAGTCAAACGATTGCAGCAAGCTTCAGTTCAGCTCATTGCGGTAGTGGTGCGACGCGGTGTTATACAACCCGCGGCGCAGTTCGACCGGCTTGTCGCCGTAGGTCAGCGACAACCTTTCCACGCCCAGCAAGGGTGCGCCCGGCGGCAGCGCCAGCAGTTCGGCGACCGACTCGACGGCCGCCACCGCGCGAATTTTTTCTTCGGCGCGGATCATGCGCACCCCGAACTCGGCCTCGAACAGCCCGTACATCGGGCCGCGGTATTCGCTCAGGCGCTCGGCGGTAAGGCCCTTGAACAGCGCGCTCGGCAGCCAGATGTCGTCCAGCACCACCGGCGTGCCACGGAACGACAGCAGCCGGCGCACCTGCAGCACCGACTCGCCGCTGTGCAGGTTGAGCGCGCGCGCCACGTCGGCCGGCGCGCGCATGCGCCGGCAATCGATGAATCGGCGCTCCATGCGCCCGGCATCGCCGTCATCGGGCGTCAGGCGCAGGAAGCGGAATTGCACCTTCTCTTCGGCATGCGTCGCGACGAACGTGCCCTTGCCCTGGCGCCGCACCAGCAGGTTCTCGGCCGCCAGTTCGTCGACCGCCTTGCGCACCGTGCCCTGGCTCACTCGAAAGCGCGCGGCCAGTTCGATTTCACTCGGAATGGCCTCGCCGGGGCGCCATTCGCCGGCCTGCAGGCCGCGCGTCATCGAGGCCTTGACCTGCTGGTACAGCGGGCTGAAGGAGGGAGCGTCGGCTTCCGGCTCGCGCTCGGAAGGCGGCTGGGCGGGTGCAGACAAACTGGGCGGCATGCACCGCATTGCAGCACAGCCGGGCGCCCAAGTCCACAAGTCTTCTATAAGACATATGATTGTTGACGGGCCTCGGGTTGACCCTTAGACTGCAGCCCTACACTCTGGCCCCGGTGATGCTGCGTCATGGCACACCGGACGCAAGGCCGCCCAGACTTCCGCTTCCTCCCTTCCCAAATTTCCCCCTGGAGACACGCCATGAGCAAGAAACCCGTTCGAGTTGCCGTCACCGGCGCCGCAGGCCAGATCGGCTACGCGGTGCTGTTCCGCATTGCCTCGGGCGAGATGCTGGGCAAGGACCAGCCGGTCATCCTGAGCCTGCTCGAGGTGCCGATGGAAAAGCCCCAAGCCGCGCTGAAGGGCGTGATGATGGAACTGGAAGACTGTGCGTTCCCGCTGCTGGCCGGCATGGAAGCGCACGGCGACCCGATGACGGCTTTCAAGGACGTCGACTACGCGCTGCTGATCGGCTCGCGCCCGCGCGGCCCGGGCATGGAACGCGCCGAACTGCTGGCCGTCAACGCCGAGATCTTCACCGCCCAGGGCAAGGCGCTCGACAAGGTGGCCAGCCGCAACGTCAAGGTGCTGGTGGTGGGCAACCCGGCCAATACCAACGCCTACATCGCGATGAAAAGCGCGCCCAGCCTGCCGCGCAAGAACTTCACCGCCATGCTGCGCCTGGACCACAACCGCGCTCTGAGCCAGATCGCCGCCAAGACGGGCAAGGCCGTCGCCGACATCGAAAAGCTCGCCGTCTGGGGCAACCACTCGCCCACGATGTACGCCGACTACCGCTTTGCCACCATCGGCGGCAAGAGCGTGAAGGACATGATCAACGACCAGGCTTGGAACGCCGACACCTTCCTGCCCACCGTGGGCAAGCGCGGCGCGGCCATCATCGCGGCACGCGGTGTTTCGTCGGCGGCCTCGGCGGCGAACGCTGCCATCGACCACATGCGCGACTGGGCGCTGGGTACGCAAGGCAAGTGGGTCACGATGGGCATTCCGTCCGACGGCCAGTACGGCATTCCGAAAGACACCATGTTCGGCTTCCCGGTGACCACCGAGAACGGCGAGTACAAGGTGATCGACGGGCTGGCGATCGACGCCTTCAGCCAAGAGCGCATCAACCTCACCCTCGCCGAACTGCAGGGTGAACAGGACGGGGTCAAGCACCTGCTGTGAGTAGCGCCACGCATCCCCGCGATGCGTTGTTCGGCGCTGGTGAGGCCGCCCCGGCCTTGCCGGTGTGCGACCACTACTGCGGCGTCGAGGCGCGCATGCGCAAGAGCCTGGAGCTGCAGGGCGAACTCGGGCCGGTGTTCGACGTGACGCTCGACTGCGAAGACGGCGCCCCCATCGGTGGCGAGGCCGAACATGCCCATCGCGTGGCCGAGATGGCGCTGTCGCCGCTGAACCGGCATGGCCGAGTGGGCGCGCGAGTGCACCCGATCGACCACCCGAGTTTCGAGCCGGACCTGGACACCTTGATCGGCCGCGCCGGCGCCAGGCTGGCTTACCTGATGGTGCCCAAGCCGCGCGGTCTGGCCGACCTGCAACGCGCGTGCGAACGCATCGACCAGGTGAGCGCCTCGCACGCCGTTGCACGGCCGATCCCGGTGCACGCGCTGATCGAAACCCACGGCGCGCTGCACGAGGTGCACGCGATCGCAGCGCACCTGCGCATTCAGTCGCTGTCGTTCGGGCTGATGGACTTTGTTTCGGCGCACCGCGGCGCCATTCCTTCGGCGGGCATGAGCGCCGCCGGCCAGTTCAGCCACCCCCTGGTAATACGTGCCAAGCTAGAGATCGCTGCCGCCTGTCACGCTTCGGGCAAGACGCCGTCACACTGCGTGGTAACCGAGTTGAACGACACGGCCACCATCGCCGCGGCGGCCCGCAAGGCCTGCGCCGAACTCGGCTACACCCGCATGTGGAGCATCCACCCGAACCAGATCCGGCCGATCGTTGCCGCGTTCGCGCCCGACGCCGACGAAGTCGAACAGGCGATCGAGATCATTGCCGCCGCCCAGGCCGCCGACTGGGCGCCGATCCGCTACCGCAACACACTGCACGACCGGGCCAGCTACCGCTTTTTCTGGCAGGTGCTGGAGCGCGCACACCGCACCGGCATGGCCTGGCCCGATCACATCCGGCAGGCCTGGTTCGCTGCCGCGCACACGTGAAACGCCAGAGTCAAGGCCGTTCAGGCCCGACCGACACCGAAGGCGCGCAAGGTGTGGCGCATGCCCGCCAAACATCAGTTTGTTGCATCTTCGGCGCCTTTTGAAACCGGGCCGCACTCCACAATCGGGCCCCCGAGTTTTCCACGAGCAAGCTTCCATGAACCACCTCTCGCACTTTGCCCTCGCCGCTGTCTTGACCCTGGGCCTGGCGCATGGCCACGTCAGCGCGCAAACCGCGGCACCGGCCAAGCCCGCGCCGGCCAAGGCGACCAAGCCGGCAGCGGCCAAGAAGGCGGCCCCCGCCGCAGCCGCAGCGGCCGCACTTCCGGCCGCTGGCGCAGACCAACTCGCCGCCGCCGAGCGCACCCACTTCGGCAACTACATCTGCGAGCTCGACCAGTCGATCGACGTGGGCATGAACCCGAAGACGCCGGGCTACGTGGACGTCAGCTTCAAGAAGAAGACCTACACGATGAAGCC
This sequence comes from Methylibium sp., assembly GCA_031382215.1. Classification (GTDB taxonomy): domain Bacteria; phylum Pseudomonadota; class Gammaproteobacteria; order Burkholderiales; family Burkholderiaceae_C; genus LGRD01. The sequence continues at coordinate 1,504 of JANMYQ010000113.1, read as the reverse complement.
CATCGTCTCGTCCACCGGCGCAGTGCGGCTGGAAGAAGTGAAGGGCGGCATGCTGCTGATCCAGATCGCCAACAAGTCGATGATGATGGACTCGAAGGTCGGCCAGCGTGTTGTCGACGGCTGCGTGCATGAGAAGCAGCGCGCCGCCGCGGCGCTGATGCCCAAGAGCTGACCTCCCCCTCGTGCGCGGGCTCAAGGTGGCCCGCGGCGACAAGCTGAGGTGCGGGCCCGGCACTTGAGTATGCTTTGGAAAGTATGTATGATCCAAGCATACTCAACCGGGGATCCCCCATGGAAGCCACCGTTGCCGAGCGCGGCCAGATCACCCTGCCCAAAGCAGTGCGCGATGCACTGGGCCTGACCAAGGGCACCCAGCTCAAGGTCGAACTCGACGGCGGCCGGATCATCCTGCGCAAGAACGTCGACGACGCCATTTCGCGCGCCCGCGGCCGCTTCAAGCTGCCGCCCGGCGTGACCACCGACGACATCATGCGCGAGTTGCGCGGCCGCGCGCCGGGTGATCCTGTCGAGGCCTGATGGTCGCCCGATGGTTGCAATAGACACCTCGGTGCTGATCGACCTGCTCGGCGACGACGCCCTGGCCGCCGCCGCCGAAACCTGCCTGCGCAAGGCCTTGGCCGACGGGCCGGTCGTGATGTGCGACGTGGTGGTGAGCGAGATCACCGCCGGGCTCGGCCACGGGGCCGAGATCATGGACGTGGTCGAAGAAATGGGCATGAGCTACCTGCCCGTCGAGCGCCGCTCGGCCATTCGTGCCGGTGAAATGCAGCGGCGCTACAAAGAGCGCCTGCGCCGCAGCGACAAGCTGGTGGTTTCGCCGCGCACCGTTCCCGATTTCATCGTCGGGGCACATGCCTTGCTTCAATGCACCGCGCTGATCACGCGCGACGCCAGTTTCTTCCGCGACTATTTCAAAGGGCTCAAGGTCATCGTGCCGAGTACTTCCTGACATCGCACCAAGCGCCCACGCCCTCTTATCGACCATTCCAACAAGGAGCACCCCATGCTTGCTGCCTACCGCCAACACGCCACCGAACGCGCCGCGCTCGGCATCCCGCCGCTGCCGCTGTCGGCCCAGCAGACCGCCGAACTGATCGAACTGCTAAAGGCGCCACCGCCGGGTGAAGAAGCCACGCTGGTCGAGCTCATCACCTACCGCGTGCCGGCCGGTGTAGACGACGCGGCCAAGGTCAAGGCTTCGTACCTCGCCGCCGTGGCGCACGGCACCGAGAAGTGCCCGCTGATCGACCGGCAGCGTGCCACCGAACTGCTGGGCACCATGCTGGGCGGATACAACATCCACCCGTTGATCGACTTGCTGGACGACACCACGGTCGGCGCTTCCGCTGCGGCCGGGTTGAAGAAAACCCTGCTGATGTTCGACCAGTTCCACGACGTGCAGGAAAAGGCCACCAAGGGCAACGCCAACGCCAAGGCCGTGCTGCAGAGCTGGGCCGATGCCGAGTGGTTCACCTCGCGCCCC
>JANMYQ010000080.1:0-27153 GCA_031382215.1 Methylibium sp. | reverse complement strand
TGGTGTCCACGCCACGCAGCTCTTCTTCACCGACCGAGAAGGCGACGACCGGCACGTCTTTCGCCTTCAGGCCGGCGTTGCCCAGTTCCTTGTAGAACGGCACGTTGGAGTCGCCGTTGATGGTGGAGACCACCGCGGTCTTGCCGCCGGCCGAGAACTTCTTGATGTCGGCGACGATGGTCTGGTAGTCGCTGTGGCCGAACGGGGTGTACTTCTCGTCGATGTCCTTGTCGTCCACGCCCTTGCTCTTCAGGAAGGCGCGCAGGATCTTGTTGGTGGTGCGCGGGTACACGTAGTCGGTGCCCAGCAGGACCCAGCGCTTGGCGCCGCCGCCCGCCTTGCTCATCAGGTATTCGACAGCGGGAATCGCTTGCTGGTTCGGCGCCGCGCCGGTGTAGAACACGTTCTTGCTCAGCTCTTCACCTTCGTACTGCACGGGATAGAACAGCAGGCTGTTCAGCTCCTCGAACACTGGCAGCACCGACTTGCGGCTCACACTGGTCCAGCAGCCGAAGGTCGCGACGACCTTGTCTTGCCCGATCAGTTGTTTGGCCTTTTCGGCGAACAGCGGCCAGTTCGACGCCGGGTCAACGACCACCGGCTCGAGCTTCTTGCCCAGCAGGCCGCCCTTGGCGTTGATCTCGTCGATGGCCATCAGCACGGTGTCCTTCAACACCGTCTCCGAGATGGCCATGGTGCCGGACAGCGAGTGCAGCACACCCACCTTGATGGTGTCTGCGGCGTGGGCGGAAAACGAGAGCAGGCCGGAAGCAGCGAGTGCTGCACTCACGGCGCAAAGCGCGTGACGACGATTCATGGGAGGAATCTCCAGGTTGTGGTTGAGCAAAGGCGAGATGACTTCTCGTCTGCTGCATCAATCAGCAAGGCCTGTGCCAATCCCCGCAGGCCAGCCTCGCTGACAATTTGGTGCATCGAACACTGATTTGCACCACGGACGCACCGACTTGGCCCATGGCGTGCACGTTTCAGTGGCGCGCCCTTGGGGACTTCTGGTGCACCGTTGGCGAGCGTCTTGCTAGTGCCCGTTCGTGCTGGCTAAGATGCGGCGCACTTCGAACTCGTCGCTGAAAGCCGGCCCCATGGAACTCACCCCGCGCGAAAAAGACAAGCTGCTGATCTTCACCGCAGCGCTGCTCGCCGAGCGCCGCAAGGCCCGCGGCCTGAAGCTCAACTACCCCGAGGCGGTGGCCCTGATCAGCGCCGCGATCATGGAAGGCGCACGCGACGGCAAGAGCGTGGCAGCGCTGATGAGCGACGGCAAGACGGTGCTCACGCGTGCCGATGTGATGGACGGAATCGCCGAGATGATCCCCGACATCCAGGTCGAAGCCACCTTCCCCGACGGCACCAAATTGGTGACCGTGCACCAGCCGATCACCTGACCACGCCTGGGCAGGTAGCGCTCGCCGTCCCCTGCACCTTGGCATTCCCCCACACGAACAACACCTCTCCGGAGTCACCCCATGCGCCCTGCCCCTGTTCGACTCGCCGCTGCCCTGCTCGCCGCCGCTGCGGCCTCGCTGCCGTTGTTTGCCGCTGCCCACACTGGCGCGGACGCGGGTGCGCACCACGGCCTGGGCTTCGCTGCCGGGCTGGCCCACCCGTTCACCGGGGCGGACCACCTGTTCGCGATGCTCGCCGTTGGCGTGTGGAGCGCGCTGGCAATGCGCGGCGCGAAACGCTGGGTTGCGCCGATCGGATTTGCCGCGATGTTGCTGGCCGGCGCGCTGGTGGGCCTGGCCGGAGTCGCGCTTCCAGCGGTCGAGCCGATGATCGCGGCCTCGCTGCTGGCGCTGGGCCTGCTGCTCGCGGTGCGGCGCAGCCTGCCCGCCGTCGCGGCGGCGGCGGTGGCCGGTGCGTTTGCGCTGTTTCACGGCGTGGCGCACGGCGCCGAGCTGGCAGGTGCTGCCTCGCCCGCGCTCGCACTGGCCGGCATGCTGATGGGCACGCTGGCGCTGCATGGCGTCGGGCTCGGCCTGGGGCAATTGCTGATCCAGCGCGACCAGTGGTTGCCGCGGATTGCCGGTGCAGCGGGCTTGGGTGTGGCGGCCTTTGGTGCCGTACTGCTGACCCGGCTGGCCTGAAGACGGAGCCCTGCCCATGAACCCCGGCGAACTCTTCACCGACGGCCCCGACCTGGCCCTGAACCCCGGCCGGCGCACGCTGACCCTGGTGGTCGAGAACAGCGGCGACCGGCCGATCCAGGTCGGCTCGCATTACCACTTTGCCGAGACCAACGGCGCGCTCGTGTTCGACCGCGCCGCGGCGCGCGGCATGCGCTTGAACATCGCGTCGGGCACGGCCGTGCGTTTCGAGCCCGGCCAGCAGCGCACCATCGAACTGGTGGACTATGCCGGCGACCGCAGGGTTTACGGTTTCCGCGGCGTTGTACAGGGAGCGCTCTGACATGGCCACGATCGGACGCCGCGCCTATGCCGAAATGTTCGGCCCCACCACCGGCGACCGCGTGCGCCTGGCCGACACCGACCTGATCATCGAGGTCGAGGCCGACCACACCTTGCGCGCTGGCGGCTACGGTGAAGAGGTGAAGTTCGGCGGCGGCAAGACCATTCGCGACGGCATGGGCCAGGGCCAGCGCATCAACGGCCCAGACGCCCATCAGGCTGTCGACTGCGTGCTGACCAACGCGCTGATCCTCGACCACTGGGGCATCGTCAAGGCCGACATCGGCTTGCGCGGCGGGCGCATCGCCAAGATCGGCAAGGCCGGCAACCCCGACGTGCAGCCGGGCGTGGACATCGTCATCGGCCCGGGCACCGAGATCATCGCGGCCGAAGGCATGATCGTCACGGCCGGCGGCATCGACAGCCACATCCACTTCATCTGCCCGCAGCAGATCGAAGAGGCGCTCACCAGCGGCGTGACCACCATGCTCGGCGGCGGCACCGGCCCGGCCACCGGCACCTTTGCGACCACCTGCACACCCGGCCCCGACAACCTGGCGCGCATGCTGATGGCGGCCGACGCCTTCCCGATGAACCTGGGCTTTCTAGGCAAGGGCAACGCGAGCCAGCCCGAGGCGCTGCGCCAGCAGGTGCATGCCGGCGCCATCGGCCTGAAGCTGCATGAAGACTGGGGTACCACGCCGGCCGCGATCGACTGCTGCCTCGGCGTGGCCGAAGAGACCGACACGCAGGTCGCGATCCACAGCGACACGCTGAACGAATCGGGCTTCGTCGAGAACACCGTCGCTGCGACCAAGGGAAGAACGCTGTGCGCCTTCCACACCGAAGGCGCGGGCGGCGGCCACGCGCCCGACATCCTGCGCGTGGTCGGCGAGCCGAACTTCCTGCCGAGCTCGACCAACCCGACCATGCCCTACACCGTCAACACGCTCGACGAGCATGTGGACATGCTGATGGTGTGCCACCACCTCGATGCGTCGATCGCCGAAGACCTGGCCTTTGCCGAAAGCCGAATCCGGCGCGAGACGATCGCCGCCGAAGACATCCTCCACGACCTGGGCGCCATCAGCATGATGAGCAGCGACAGCCAGGCGATGGGGCGCGTGGGCGAGGTGATCATCCGCACCTGGCAGACGGCGCACAAGATGAAGGCGCAGCGCGGCACCTTGGCCGGCGACACGCGGCCCGGAGGGCTGCCCTCCGATTCATCGCGCAACGACAACTCGCGCGCCAAGCGCTACATCGCCAAGTACACCATCAACCCCGCGATCGCCCACGGCATCTCGCACGAGGTGGGCAGCATCGAAGAAGGCAAGTGGGCCGACCTGGTGGTGTGGAAGCCGGCGTTCTTCGGCATCAAGCCGGCCCTGGTGCTCAAGGGCGGCTTCATCGCGATGGCCGCGATGGGTGACCCCAACGCTTCCATCCCGACCCCGCAGCCGGTGCACTACCGCCCCCAGTTCGGCGCCTTCGGCGGCGCGCTGCACAAAGGCTCGCTCACCTTCATGAGCCAAGCCGCCGTGGCCGACGGCCTGCCCGACGCACTGGGCCTGCACAAGCGCGTCTCGGCCGTCAAGGGCAACCGCACGGTCAAGAAGCAGCACATGGTGCACAACAGCCTGCTGCCGGTGATGGAGATCGACGCCCAGACCTACGCAGTGCGCGCCGACGGCGTGCTGCTGACGTGCGAGCCGGTGGCGGTGCAGCCGATGGCGCAGCGGTATTTCTTGTTCTGATTAGATCCACGTGAACATCACGATCGCAATCGACGAGAAGCTGGCCGAGCGCGCGGGGATGGCCGCGCAGGCGATGGTAAAGAGCCTCAGCGAGGCCGTGCACGACTGCCTGGAGCAGTTGGCCGGCCGGGCTCAGCTGGAAGCGAAGCTTGAAGCCTACGAGCAGTCCGTGCGCACCACGCCCGGGCGCCTGAACGGCTGGAAGTTCAACCGCGACGAACTGCATGAGCGCGAGTAGCCCCATCGCCGGCGTGCGAATCGTCAATCCCTTCGCGGCCTGACGCCCGGCAGCACCTTCCCTCGCACTGCCCCGGCAGGGCCAACGCGCCCTCGCCGCCCTCGATCGTTCAAGTCCATCCCCGCCGCGCCGATAACCGACGATGGCTCACTTCGCAACGCACCCAGGGCCGTCAAGGCCCTGGCCGCGCGTGTGCGCGGTGCTGTGGCTCGCGCTGCACCTGCTGGCGGGCGACGCCTGGGACCGCAGCCGCATGCTCGCCGCCGCCCAGCGCATGGGCCCGCAGGCGGTGGAAGGCGCGCAGGCGGTGCAGGCTGCCATCGGGGCGGCGGCGCCGCTGGACGATCCGGGGCGGCTGCAGGCCATCAACCACTTTTTCAACCAACGCATCTTGTACGCCGAAGACCTGGACACCACCGGCGAAGCCGACCACTGGGACAGCCCGCTGGAGCTGCTGGCGCGCGGCGCGGGCGACTGCGAAGACTTCGCGATTGCCAAGTACTTCAGCCTGATCGCTGCGGGCACGCCCTCGGCCAGCCTGCGCATGGTCTACGTGCGCGCGCAGCGCAGCGGCGGCACGCAGGCGCACATGGTGCTGGCCTGGTACCCGCAGCCGACCGCCGAGCCGCTGATCCTGGACAACCTGGTGCCCGAGGTGCAGCCGGCGTCGGCGCGGCGCGACCTCGTGCCGGTGTTCAGCTTCAACGCCGAGGGCCTGTGGCAAGGCGCCGGCGCTCAGCGCGCGGGCGACGCTACGCAGCGCCTGTCGCGCTGGCGCGAGGTGCTGGCCAAGGCACGTGCCGAAGGGTTTGTATGACGAACGATTTCACCCCCACCGGGAGGCTCCCATGTCACTGATCCGCCAACTCTGGCTGCTGCTGCTGGGCACCATGGCCATCGCACTGATCGGCAGCGTGGCCGTGAACGCCGGCGCCGCGCGCGCCTATCTGCAAACGCAACTGGCGCTGAAGAACAGCGACAACGCGCAGGCGCTGGCCTTGTCGCTGTCGCTGTCGAGCCAACCGGGAGACGCCGCGCTGCTCGAACTGGCCATCGCGGCACAGTTCGATACCGGCGCGTACGAGCACATCCGCCTGACCGCACCCGACGGTCGCGCCCTGGTGAACAAGCAGTCCCGCCCCGCGCCCGCCGAGGCACCGGCCTGGTTCGTGCAGCTGCTGCCGATCACCGCTGCCCCCGGCGTGGCGCAGGTCTCCGACGGCTGGCGCCCGGTCGGCACGCTCAGCCTCGCCAGCGCCACCGGTTTTGCCCACGCCCACCTGTGGCAGGGCACGCTGCGTTCGACCGGCTGGCTGCTGTTCGTCGGCGCACTGGCGGGCGTGCTGGCCGGGCTGGCGCTGCGGCGCATCCGCGCCCCGCTGGACGCCACCGTCGCACAAGCACAGGCGCTGACTGAGCGGCGCTTCGTGACCGTGAGCGAACCGCGCGTCACCGAGCTGCGCCAGGTGAGCCGGGCGATGAATGCGATGGTCGAGCGGCTGCAGGCGATGTTCAGCGAACAGGGCGCGCAACTCGAAGCGCTGCGCCGCCAGGCCCAGACCGACGCCCTCACGGGCCTGAGCAACCGGGCCCATTTCATGGCCAGCCTGCAAGCGCTGGGCCGGCGTGACGACGCGCCCGCCCAGGCCACCCTACTGCTGCTGCGGGTGCGCTCGCTGGCGCAGTTGAACCAGACCCTCGGGCATGCCGCGGCAGACGCCCTGCTGAAGGCACTGGCCCGCGCGATCGACGGACCCCAGCCCGCAGTGCAGGCCCCCGGCCGCCTGAACGGCAGCGACTTCGCGCTGTTGCTGGTCGGGCCGGAGGGCAGCGCCGCGGTGCAGCACCAGCTCGATGCGGTGCGCGCTGCACTGGCCCCGTGGCCCGGCGCCTGCGTCGCGGCCGGCGGCACGGCCTGGGCGCCCGGGATGGGGCCGGGCGCGCTGATGCAGGCGGCCGACGCCGCGCTGGTGCAGGCCGAGGCCCAGCCCGGCTTCGCACTGGTGGTGAATGCACCGCGCGCCGGCCCGACGGCCACGCCGGTGGGCGAAGCCGAATGGCGCCGACGCCTGGAGATCGCGCTGCAAAAGGGCACCCAAGGCACCCCGGGCGGCGCCAGCCTGGGCGCGTTTGCAGTGGTGCGGCGCGATGGCAGCCTGCTCCACGTGGAGTGCCCGCTGCGCCTGCAGCTTGTCGACGGCGGGCCGCTGGAGCCCGCCGCGCAATGGCTGCCCTGGGCGCTGCGCTGCGGCCTGAGCCCGGCAGTCGACGGGCTCGCGTTGGCCTTGGCGCTGCAGCGCAGTGCGGCCGACGGCCAAGCCCGCTGCGTGAACCTGGCGCCCGACTCGCTGCACGACAGCGGCTTCGTCGCCAGCCTGCGCGCGCAACTGCAGGCCCAGCCGCGCGCTGCCGGCCTGTTGTGGCTGGAGCTGGCCGAATCGGCTGCCACCGGCCAGCTCGACCGGGTGCGTGAACTGGGCCGGCAACTGCGCCCGCTGGGGGTGAAGGTGGGCATCGAACACGCCGGCGCCGACCTGGCCGGCATGGCCCGGCTGTACGAGGCCGGGCTCGACTACGTGAAGCTCGAAGCGGCGCTGTCGCTGGGCATCCACACCGACCCGGCGCGGGCGTCCTTCGTGCGCGGGCTGATCGGCAGCCTGAAGTCGCTCGGCCTGCAGGTGATGGCCGAGGGCGTGGTCGAAGCGGCCGACGCGCAGGCGCTGTGGCAGGGCGGCATCGACGCCATCACCGGGCCGGTGATCGCGCTCCCGGCGGCACCGGCACAACCGGGCTGATTTCCGGCTGATTTCCGGCTGATTTGGGGGCCGGACGCGGCGCTTTTCGGCCGACCGGCCGCCACTTGATTCAAGCAGACTGCAAAAATGCCATACATCCAACGCGACGAACTGGGTCGAATCGACAGCCTGCATCGCCACGCCAGCCCGCTGGCCAGCGAGTTTGCGGCCGACGACGACCCGCAGGTGCTGGCCTTCCTTGCCGGCGGCGCCGATTCGGGCAGCCCCGAAGACAGCCTGGTGCGCATGGACGCCAGCTTCGTGCGCGTCATCGAAGACCTGATCGACCTGCTGATGGTGAAGAACGTGATCACCCTCACCGACCTGCCGGTCCAGGCCCAGAACAAGCTGCTGGCCCGCAAGTCGTTTCGCGACAAGGCGGGGGCCAATTCATTGCGCCTGTTCGGCGATGCCGGGAGTGACGGGCCGATGCTCGGGCCCGATTGATAAAGCGCTTACCGCTCAGTCAGCGCGTAAGCCTTGCCCCGCAGCACCGGCTTCAACAGATAGCTCAACACCGACTTCTTGCCGGTCAGCACATCCACCTCCGCCGTCATGCCCGGAATGATCGGCAGGTTCGCGCCGAAGTTCGGCGTGCGGGTGCGCACGCGCACCATGTAGAAGGCGTTGCCCTTGTCGTCCACCACCGTGTCGGGGCTGATGTTCTCGACCGTGGCTTCCAACCCGCCGTAGATCGCAAAGTCGTACGCGCTGAACTTGACGGTGCCGGTCTGGCCGGGGTGGATGAAAGCGATGTCCTTGGGCGCCACGCGCGCGTCGAGCACCAGCGCGTCTTCGAGCGGCACCACTTCCACGATGTCGCGGCCAGGTTGCACCACACCCCCGACGGTGTTGGCCAGCAGGCGCTGCACGCGCCCGCGCACCGGTGACTTGACGAGCGCCTTGTCAACCTTGTCGGTCAGCGCCACCTTGCCTTCGACCAGCGCGTTGGCGCGGCCCATCACGTCGGCCAGCTCCTTGCGTGCTTCGTTGCGGAACGAGATGTCGGTCTCTTCGATCTTGCGCCGCGCCTCGCCGATGGCGGCCTGCACGCGCGCGATCTGCGCCGCGGCCTGGTCCACATCGGCGCGGTACTTGTCGACGTCGCGCTCCAGGCGCAGCACTTCGACCTGGGACACCGCGCCGCTGGCCAGCAGCGGCCGCGTGGAGACCAGTTCCTGCTGCGCCAGCGCGGCGGCGCCCTGCGCCGAGGTGCGGCGCGAACGTGCCTCGGCCAGTTCGTGCTCGCGCTGCGACAGTTGCTGGCGGTTGATCGACACCAAGGTGCCCAGCTCGCTGCGGCGCGATTCGTACAGGCGCCGCTCTTCATCAATGATGCGTTGCTGCTCGGCGTTGCCGCCGGCCGGCGGCGGCACAAAGGCGTTGCCCTCGGCCAGCGCGCGCAGGCGCCGCTCGCGAGCCAGCAGCGCAAAACTCTGCGCCGCGTTCTCGCGCACGCCCGAGGTGGCGCGGGTCTGGTCGATGCGCAGCAGCAACTGGCCGGCCTCGACCAGCTGGCCTTCCTTGACCAAAATCTCCGACACCACACCGCCGTCGAGTGCCTGGATCACCTGCAACTGGCGCGACGGCACGACCTTGGCGTCGCCGCGGGTCACCTCGTCGATCTGCGCATGGTGGGCCCACACCAATAGCGCGATGGACACCACCACGCCGCAATACACAATCGCGCGCGCACGCCGGCTGCGCTGGCGCGCGAGGATGGCTTCGGCCTCGAACTGGAAGCCGCGGTCGGCCGCGCTCAGGGCCGTCGGCACGGCACCGAACAAGCGCGACGTGATCGGGCTCAGCAGCTTGCGCACCAGCTCCAGCAGCGCCAGCACGGCGCTGCCGAACAGGGCCAGCAGGCGTTGCGAGAGGGGCGCGTCGGCGCGGGTCGTGGGGTTGCCAGGGTGGGCACTCATCAGGCAGCTTTCGTGATGCGCCCGCTGGCCAGCGCCTGCAGGATCTGTTCGCGCGGGCCGTCGGCCATGATCTTGCCGTGGTCGACCACGATCACGCGGGTGGCCAGCGGCAGCAAGGTGGTGCGGTGCGTCACCAGCACCAAGGTGCGGTCTTGCGCAAAGCCGCCGATGCGCGCGCTCACGTGCGCCTCGGTGCTGTAGTCCATCGCGCTGGTCGGTTCATCCATCACCAGGATCGGCGCCTGGTGCAGCAGCGCGCGCGCCACGCCCACGCTCTGGCGCTGGCCGCCCGACAGTGATTCGCCGCGCTCGCCCACCGGCATGTCGTAACCGCGCGGATGGCGGTTCACGAACTCGGTCAGGCCGGCCAGGTCGGCCGCCTGCACAACGGCCGAATCTTCAGCGTGCGGCAGGCCGAAGGCGATGTTCTCGCGCAGCGAACCGTTGAACAAGGTGGTGTCCTGCGCCACGTAGCCGATGCTGCGGCGCACGTCGGCCGGGTCGAGCTGGCGCAGGTCGATGCCGTCGATCAGCACCTGCCCTTCGGTGGGCGTGTACAGGCCCATGATCAGGCGCTGGATCGTGCTCTTGCCGCAACCCACCTTGCCGATCAGCGCCACGCGCTCGCCGGCACTGATCTTGAAGCTCACACCCTCCAGCGCCGCGTCGCTGCGGCCCGGGTAGGCAAAGTGCACGTTGCGGAATTCGATCTCGCCGCGCAACGCCGGCCGCTGCAGGAAGTTGACGCCCTCGGGCCGCTCCACCGGCGTACTCATCACCTTCTCGAGCGATTCGAGCGCGGTGCGCGCGCCCTGGTACTGCAGCAGCAGGCCGACGATCTGGCCGGCCGGCGCGAGTGCCCGGCCGCTGAGCATGCCGGCGGCGATCAGCGCGCCCATGCTCATCTCGCCGGCGCCGATCAGGTGCACGCCGGCCACGATGATGACGATGTTGACCGCCTGGCCGAGCCAGCCGGTGGCGCCCATCGCGCCGCTGGACAGCCCACGCATGCGCACGTTCACCGCCGCGATGTGCGCGTTGGCGCGTTCCCAGCGCGCCTGGATCACGCTCTCGGCGCCCTGCGCCTTGATGGTCTCGATGCACGACAGGCTCTCGATCAGCGTGGCATTGCGCTGCGCGCCGGCCTGCCAAGTGGCCTGCGACAGCTCGTGCAGGCGGTGCTGCAGCACGTAACCCACCACCAGGATCAGCACGAACGCGGCCACCACCGGCAGCACCAGCCAGGGTGAGAGCCAGGCCAGCACGGCAATGAAGATCAGCGCGAACGGCAGGTCGACCAGCGCGGTGACGGTGCTGGAGGCCACGAAGTCGCGCACCTGCTCGAAGCCGCGCAGGTTGCTGGCGAACGCGCCCACCGCCGTCGGCCGGTGCGACAACTGCATGCCCAACACGCGCTCCATCAGGCTGGCCGATACGCGCACGTCGATGCGCGCGCTGGCTTCGTCCACGAAGTGGCTGCGCAGCGAGCGCATCAACAGGTCGGCGCTGATCACCAGCAGCGCGCCGATGGCGAGCGCCCAGAGCGTCTCGAACGCGCGGTTGGGCACCACGCGGTCGTATACGTTCATCGAAAACAGCGGTGTGGCGAGCGCGAACACGTTGATCAGCAAGGCGGCCCACAGCACGTCGCGGTAGACGCCGCGCTGCGAGCGCAGTGCGCTCCAGAACCAGTGGCCGGTGGCGCTGTTGCCAGCCGCTCCGGCCGCTCCGGCCGCTCCGGCTGCTCCAGCGCCCGAGCCGGCATCGAAGCGCGGGCGCAGGAACAGGCTGAGGCCGACGTAGCGAGCGGCGAGTTCGGCGTCGCTCAACTGCACGGCGCCTGCGCCGGTTTCGGGCAGGCGCACGTCCCAGCCGCCTTCCGCGCGCCGGCCCACCAGCACGCAGGCCTTGTCGCCCTGCAGCACGGCCACGGCGGGCAGCGCGGCGCTGTCGATATCGGCCAGCGGCAAACGCTGCAGCCGCGCGACCAGGCCGGCGCGCGTGGCGGCACGTTCGGCAGCCGCCAGACTGAGCCGCCCCTGAACCAACGGCAGCCCGGCCGACAGCGACGCACGCGACGCCGCCAGGCCGTGGGCGCGGCAGACCTCGATCAGGCAGTCGAGCAACGGGTCGGGGTGGACCAGGTCTTCGCGCACGCGCGTGGTGGCGTGCGGCGCAGGGAATGGGGTGACGCTGTCGGTCATGGTGGCTGGCGTGGCGGGCGTGGCTGGCGTGGCTGGCGAAGCTGGCGACGGGGTCGGGGCCGGGGCCGGCGTCGGGGCGGGGTGTCAGGGCCGGGTCGGCGCAGCCGGTGGGGTCGGCGTGATCGGTGCAGCCTGTCCGGGCCGCGCTGTCGCCGTTGCCGTTGCCAGCGCCTGCGCGCGCGCATCGAGTTCGGCCAGCGGCGTGGTCACGGGCGCCACCTCGGCCATCGCGCAGCGGCTGGCGCCGTCGTCACCGACCAACCAGCCGGCGGCGGCGTCGGTCTCGGCGCTGCCTGCGGTGCCGGCGCGCACCAGGCCCAGCGTCGGCAGCAAGCTGTTCATGGCCGCGTGGGTGCGGGCGTAGGCAATCGCCAGGTCGAACTCGGCGTTGGCCACGGCGCGGCGCGCGGTGTAGGTTTCGTTCTCGGCGTTCAGCAGGTCCAGCAGGCTGCGCTGGCCGATGTCGAACTGCTGGCGGTAGGCGTCGCGGGCACGCTGGATGGCGGCGGCATTCTTGTCGAGGTGGCGCACCTGCTCGCCCAGGCGGCCGGTGTCGTTGAAGGCAATCGAGGCGGTCTGGCGCACGTCGCGGCAGGCGCGGTCGCGCTGGTCGGCGGCCTGGTTGGCCAGGTCGGCGAACTGGCGCACGCGGGCGTCGTTGCTGCCGCCGTTGTAGAGGTTCCAGTTCAGCACGATCTCGGCGCCGAAGTCCTGCGTCTGGCCGGCCGAGCCGCCCAGGTTCTTGCCCAGGCTGCTGCGCAGGCGCGCTTCCACGCGCGGCTGGTAGGCACTGCGCAGGCCCTCGGCCTGGCTGCGCAAGGCACGCATCGACTCGATGGCCGCGCTCACGCCGGGGTTGCGCGAGGTGGCCAGGTTCAACATCTCGGTCGCGCTTGCGGGCAGGCCGGCGGACAGGTTGGCGGGCAGGGCAAGCGCAGGCTCGGACTTGGCCGCCGGTGCGTCGCCGACCACGCGCTGGTAGCGCGCCGTCACGTCGTGCAGGTTGGCCACCTCGCTGTTCAGGTTCGACTCGGCCAGTGCCAGCCGGGCCGCCACTTGCTGCAGGTCGACCCCGCGGCCCACGCCGGCCTTGAAGCGGCTCTGGATCTGCTCGTGCGAAAGTTTGTGCTGCACGTAGTTGTCTTCGGCCAGCTCGACCAGGCGGCGGTAGCGCAGCACGTCGTAATGCGCGCGGGCGGCTTCGAGCGCGGCCTGCTCGCTCGCGTCGACGAACTCGAACCAGCGCGCCAGGCGGTGGTGGTCGAGCCGCTCCACTTCGCTGCGGGTGGCGTTGCCGTCCCACAGCATCTGGGTCAGGCTCAGGCCCACGCCGTGCTGGCCGAGGCTCTGGCTGGCCGGGTTGCGGTTGTCGTAACGGTCGCGCGTCTGGCCGACGTCGGCATTCGCGTCGATGCGCGGGCGGTAGGCACCGCGCGCGCCATCGCGCTCGTGGCCGGCGGCGCGGTAGGCGTTGTAGCGCGCCGTCACGTCGGGGTTGGACGCCACCGCCTTTTGCGCCGCGCTGCGCAGCGGGTCAGCGGCGGTCGGTTGGGCAGCAGCCGGTTGGGCGGCGGCCGGGGCGCAAGCCATCAACGCGGCCAAGGCCAGGGCGGTGAACGGAGTCGAGGTCTTGATCATGCGCACGTCCTGCAGAGTCGGGGTGACCACCCGGATGGATCGCCTTGTGAGGCGAGATCACCTGTCTGCTTTTTTTCGGCCGATGCGCGCCCTTCTGTAGTGCGTGCGTGCGCCTTGGATCACCTATCCGCCGACTTTGAGGTTTCCGTCCGCCAGCAGCTGGTCGATGATCTGCTGCGTGTTCTGCGTGCCGGCGTTGCTCAGGTCCACGTTCTGCAAGGTGATGGTCTGGTCGATCGCACCCGCGTTGAAGCCCGCCGCAAAACCGCCGCCGCTGCTGATCTGCACCACGGTGGACGAACCGACGCTGCTGAAGTGCAGGTAGTTGTCGAGGTTGGCGGCGTTTTCGCCGATCAGCAGGTCGGCCAGGTTCAGGCTGTCGCCGCCGACGCCGCGGGTGAAGTCGGCCACGGTGTCGTTGGCTGCCACGCCGGGCGTGCCACGGTCGGACAGGGTCCACTGGAACACGTCGGCGCCGGCGCCACCGGTCAGCGCGTCGTTGCCGGCGCCGCCATACAGCAGGTCGTTGCCGTTGCCGCCGTTGAGCGTGTCGTCGCCGGTGCCACCGTCCAGAACGTCGTTCCCGCTGCCGCCATTGAGCGCGTCGTTGCCAGCGCGGCCGAGCAGGTATTCGGCGCTGCTGCCGCCGTTCAGGGTTTCGCTGCCGGTGGTGCCGATGATGTTGACGAGGCCGTCCCCGGCCAGGTTGGTGGATGTGAAGATTGGCAGCACGTCGAGCTCGAGCGGGGCACTGGCCGTGGCGACGCTGCCGCCGTTGGCGGTTTCGGCGCTGGTGGCCACCACCCCCAGGCTCAGGTGGCCGGTGACCGACGCACTGAACTGCAGCTGTGCCGAGGCCAGCTCGGCGCCCGAAATGCTGATGCTGCCGCCGCTGGCGGCATACCCACCCGGTTGGGCGGCAGTCACGATCAGCGCGCCCGCCGGCACGCCGGAGAAGGTCAGGGTCAGCGACTCGCTGCCGTCGGCATCGAACAGCGCGGCGTTCACGAAGCCCGCCAGCCCCACCGAGGTGAGCGTGCCGCCGCCGGCATTGCCGGCCACCACGCCTTGCTGGCCGATGATCTGCAAGTCATCGATCAGGGCGCCACGGCCGGCACCGCTGAATTGGGTCGCGTCGGTTCTGAGGGTCAGTGTGTGCGTGCCGCCGTCGCCAGCAAAGCTGAACTGCAGCTTGTGCCAGTCGGCGTAACCCATCGGGCTGGTGGCTGCGAACTGCTGGATCAACACGCCGTCGAGGTAGACCCCCATGCGGGTGAAGTCGGCCGCGAACCCGGGCCGGCCTGCATAGTCCAGCGACAACTGGTAGACCATGCCGGCCACGGTGCTCACCTGCTGGGAGATGCCAATCGTCTGCACCAGCGTCGAGGAGTTGTTGAGCTCGAGGAAGTTGTCGCCGTTGCCGGCCGAAGCGACCAGGATGTTGGAGTTGCCGTCCTGGCGCTGCTGGGTGTCGCCGTTGGCCCAGACCTCGAAGGTGTTGGTGCCGCCAGCAAACGTGTCGGGGCCATCGATGCGCGTCCAGCCCTCGAACGTGGTGCCGTTCACCTGTTGACTGGTGGTGTTGCTGTTGGCGGCCGACTCCCAGCTGCCCAGGCTCGCCGCCAGGGCGGGAGCACCCGAGCGCACGCTCAGCGTCGGCGCATCGACCACCGACGTGACCGTGATGTTCAGCGCCGCGGTCGCCGCGCCGCCAGCGCCGTCGCTGACCGTGTAGGTCAACGCCGGCACCGTGCCGCTGTAGTTCAGCGCCGGGGTGAACAGGTAAGCGCCGTCGGTACCGAGGGTGATCGTGCCCACACCGCCGATCGTGGCCGTCTGCCCCGCCGCAAACGAGCCTGCCACCCCGGCCACGCTGAACTGCGTGACGCTCAGTAAAGCGCTGTCGCCGTCGCTGTCGTTGGCCAGCACGTTGCCGGCAACGGGCGTGTCTTCCAGCGTGGTGGCGCTGTCGTTTACGGCAATCGGTGCGTCGTTGACCGGCGTCACGTTGAGCGTGAGCGTGCCGGTGATGCTGGCGCTGCCATCGGTGGCCGTGTAGGTGGCCACCGGCACCGCGCCGTTGTAGTTGGCCGCCGGCGTGAAGGTGTAGTTGCCATTGGCGGCGACATTCAGCGTGCCCACGCCGGTGATCGTGGCCGTCTGCCCGGCTGTGAACGAACCGGCGATGCCCGCGACCGTGAAGCCGGTGACGCTGAGCGGCTCAGCGTCGACATCGCTGTCGTTGGCCAGCACGTTGCCCGAGATCGGCGTGTCTTCCGGCGTGCTGCCCACGTCGGCCACCACTTGCGGCGCATCGTTGTTGCCGGTGACGGTGATCGACAGGGTCGTGCTGGCCGTGCCGCCCTGGCCGTCGCTGACGGTGTAGCTGAAGACTTCGGTTGCGCTCTCGCCGCTGTCCAGCCCCTGCGCTGCGGCGCCGGGGGTGTAGGTGTAGGAACCGTCGGCGTTCAGCGTCAGGCTGCCGTAGGCGCCGGCCAGGGCCGCGCCCACGGCCCCCGGCGTGGCACCGAAGGCAACGCCGGAGACGACCAGGGCGTCGCCATCGGCATCGCTGTCGCGCCCGGCGGCCACGGCGGCGCTTTGCAACACGCCGTTGGCGGCCGACACGGTCAGCGCCGCGTCTTCGCTGGTGCTGCCCAGGTCTGCACGCGCGATCGGCCCGTCGTTGACCGGGTTCACGGTCACGTTCACGGTGGCAGTTTCGGTGACGCCGCCGGAGCCGACGGTGTAGGTGAAGCTGGCGGGGCCGTTGTAGTTGGCGCTCGGGGCGAACACCAGTTGGCCGGTCGCATTGAGCGTGACACTGCCGTTGGCGACTGCAACCGCTGCACCACCGGCCGTGATGGCGCTGCCGTTCACCGCAGTGATGGTGCGTCCGGCACCTTCGAAGCTGTCGTTGGCGAGTACCGAGATCGCCACGCTGCTGTCTTCGTTGACGGTGGCGCTGTCGCCAGCAATGTCGGCCACAGCCGAGATCGTGAGAGCCACGGAGTCGATGTCGGACGCGACACCGTCGCTGGTGGTCAAGGTCAGCGTGGACGGGCCGTTGTAGTCCGCGGTGTTGTTGAACGTGGTGCCGTTCAACGCAGCGTTGATGGCTGCAGCCGTGCCACTGATTTGGACCGAGCCCGTGCCGTTGCCGACCACGGTGACGCCAGCCGTGCTGCCCAGCGTCAGGATGCCGTTGGTGACAGCAACAGTCGTGGTCAACGTGCCGCCGTCCAGATCTGCCACGGTCAGTGCATTGCCGTTGGCAGCGCTGAAAACCAGTGGGCTGTCTTCAGCGGTGTTCTGCGCGCCAGGCGTGCCGTTGACCGGCCCATCGTTGACCGGGTTCACGGTCACGTTGACGGTGGCCGTTTCAGTCACGCCACCGGACGAGACGGTGTAGGTGAAGCTGGCCGGGCCGTTGTAGTTGGTCGTCGGCGCGAAGACGAGTGGGCCGGTGGCGTTGAGAGTCACGCTGCCGTTGGCGACAGCCACGGCCGCGCCGCCGGCCGTGATGGCGCTGCCGTTGACCGCAGTGATCGTGCGGCCGGCACCTTCGAAGCTGTCGTTGGTCAGCACTGAGATCGTGACCGGGCTGTCTTCGTTGGTCGCAGCACTGTCGTTGGCGATGTCGGCCACAGCCGAGATGCTCAGCGCGACACTGTCGATGTCCGACGCGACACCGTCACTGGTGGTCACGGTCAGCGTGGCCGGGCCGTTGTAGTCGGCCGTGTTGTTGAACGTGGTGCCGTTCAACGCGGCGTTGATGGCGGCAGCGGTGCCGCTGATCTGAACGCTGCCCGTGCCGTTGCCCGTGACGGTGACGCCGGCCGCGCTGCCGAGCGTCAGGATGCCGTTGGTGACCGCGACGGTCGTGGTCAGCGTGCCGCCGTCCACATCAGCGACCGTCAAGGCATTGCCGTTGGCGCTGCTGAAGACCAGCGGGCTGTCTTCAGCGCTGGATTGCGCGCCAGGCGTACCGTTGACCGGCCCATCGTTGACCGGATTCACGGTCACGTTGACGCTCGCGGTTTCGGTCACGCCGCCGGAGGCGACGGAGTAGGTGAAGCTGGCGGGGCCGTTGTAGTTGGCGGTCGGAGCAAAGACCAGTTGGCCGGTCGCATTGAGCGTGACGCTGCCGTTGGCGACGACCACGGCCGCCCCGCCTGCCGTAATGGCGCTGCCGTTCACGGCAGTGATCGTGCGGCCAGCACCTTCGAAGCTGTCGTTGGTCAGCACCGAGATTGCAACGCTGCCATCTTCGTTGACAGAAACACTGTCGTTGGCAATGTCGGCCACGGCCGAGATCGTGAGAGCGACGCTGTCGATGTCGGATGCAACACCGTCACTGGTCGTCACGGTCAGCGTGGCTCCGCCGTTGTAATCGGCGGTGTTGTTGAACGCGGTGCCGTTCAACGCGGCGTTGATGGCTGCAGCGGTGCCGCTGATCTGGACACTGCCGGTGCCGTTACCGACCACCGTGACGCCGGCCGTGCTGCCCAGCGTCAGGACGCCATTGGTGACCGCGACAGTGGTCGTGAGCGTGCCGCCGTCCAGGTCGGACACGGTCAATGCGTTGCCGTTGGCGCTGCTGAATACAAGCGGGCTGTCTTCGGCACTGGTCTGCGCGCCAGGCGTGCCGTTGACGGGCACGTCGTTGACCGCGGTGACGCCGACGTTGACAGTGGCGGTTTCCGTCACGCCGCCCGAGGCGACGGTGTAGGTGAAGCTGGCCGGGCCGTTGTAGTTGGCGGTCGGAGCAAAGACCAGTTGGCCGGTCGCATTGAGCGTGACGCTGCCGTTGGCGACCGCGACCGCGGCGCCGCCGACGCTGATGGCGCTGCTGTTCACAGCGGTAATCGTGCGGCCGGCACCTTCGAAGCTGTCATTGGCCAGCACCGAGATTGCAACGCTGCCATCTTCGCTGACGGAAGCACTGTCGTTGGCGATGTCGGCCACGGCCGAGACGGTGAGAGCCACCGTGTCGATGTCGGATGCAACACCGTCACTGGTCGTCACGGTCAGCGTGGCCGGGCCGTTGTAGTCGGCCGTGTTGTTGAACGTGGTGCCGTTCAACGCGGCGTTGATGGCGGCGGCCGTGCCGCTGATCTGAACACTACCGGTGCCGTTGCCAACCACGGTGACGCCGGCCATGCTGCCCAGCGTCAGTATGCCGTTGGTGACCGCAACAGTCGTGGTCAGCGTGCCACCGTCCAGGTCTGACACCGTCAGCGCATTGCCGTTGGCAGCGCTGAAAACAAGGGGGCTGTCTTCACCGGTGGTCTGCGCGCCCGGTGTGCCGTTGACCGGCCCATCGTTGACCGGGTTCACGGTCACGTTGACCGTGGCCGTTTCGGTCACGCCACCGGAGCTGACGGTGTAGGTGAAGCTGGCGGGGCCGTTGTAGTTGGCGCTCGGAGCAAAGACCAGTTGGCCGGAGGCGTTCAGCGAGACCGTTCCGTTCGCGACAGCGACTGCGGCGCCGCCGACACTGATCGGGCTGCCATTGACCGCCGAGATGGTGCGCCCGGCGCCCTCGAAGCTGTCGTTGCCGAGCACCGAGATTGCGACGTTGCCGTCTTCGGCCACGCTGGCGCTGTCGTCGGCGATGTCGGCCACGGCCGAGATCGTGAGTGCCACGCTGTCGATGTCAGACGCAACACCGTCGCTGCTCGTCAAGGTCAGCGTGGCGCCGCCGTTGTAGTCGGCGGTGTTCGTGAACGTGGTGCCGTTCAGCGCAGCGTTGATGGCCGCGGCCGTGCCGATGAGCTGGACGTTGCCCGTGCCGTTGCCGACCACGGTGACACCCGCCGTGCTGCCCAGCGTGAGCGTGCCGTTGGTGACGGCGACGGTGGTCGTCAGTGTGCCGCCGTCCACGTCGGCAACCGTCAGCGCATTGCCTTTGGCGCTGCTGAAGACCAGCGGGCTGTCTTCGGCGGCGTTCTGTGCGCCAGGCGTGCCGTTGACAGGCACGTCGTTTAGCGAAGTGACATTGACGTTGACGGTGGCGGTTTCGGTGACGCCACCCGACGAGACCGTGTAGGTGAAGCTGGCCGGGCCGTTGTAATCGGCGGTCGGTGCGAATACGAGTTGGCCAGCGGCGTTGAGAGTCACGCTGCCGTCGGCCACCGCCACGGCCGCGCCGCCCACGCTGATGGCGCTGCCGTTCACGGCAGTGATCGTGCGGCCGGCGCCTTCGAAGCTGTCGTTGGTAAGCACCGAGATTGCAACGCTGCCATCTTCGTTGACGGAAGCACTGTCGTTGGCGATGTCGGCGACAGACGAGATGGTCAGCGCGACCGTATCGATGTCGGACGCGACACCGTCGCTGCTCGTCATGGTGAGAGTGGCGCCACCGTTGTAGTCGGCCGTGTTGTTGAAGGTGGTGCCGTTCAACGCGGCGTTGATGGCCGCAGCCGTGCCGATGAGCTGGACGTTGCCGGTGCCGTTGCCGACCACGGTGACGCCGGCCGTGCTGCCGAGCGTCAGGACGCCGTTGGTGACCGCGACGGTGGTCGTGAGCGTGCCGCCGTCCAGGTCAGCAACCGTCAAGGCATTGCCGCTGGCGCTGCTGAACACGAATGGGTTGTCTTCAGCGCTGGTCTGTGCGCCAGGCGTGCCGTTGACCGGCCCGTCGTTGACCGGGTTCACGGTCACGTTGACGGTGGCCGTCTCGGTGACGCCGCCAGAGCTGACGGTGTAGGTGAAGCTGGCAGGGCCGTTGTAATTGGCCGTCGGCGCAAAGACCAGTTGGCCTGAAGCGTTCAGCGTCACGCTGCCGTTGGCGACCGCGACCGCTGCACCGCCCACGCTGATGGCGCTGCCGTTCACGGCAGTGATGGTGCGGCCGGCACCCTCGAAACTGTCGTTGGCCAGCACCGAGATCGTGACCGGGCTGTCTTCATTTGTCGCAGCGCTGTCGTTGGCAATGTCGGCCACGGCCGAGACGGTCAGAGCCACGCTGTCGATGTCGGATGCAACACCGTCACTGGTCGTCACGGTCAGCGTCACACCGCCGTTGTAGTCGGCGGTGTTGGTGAACACCGTGCCATTCAGCGCGGCGTCAATGGCCGCAGCGGTGCCGCTGATCTGGACCGAGCCCGTGCCGTTACCGACCACGGTGACGCCAGCCGTGCTGCCCAGCGTCAGGATGCCATTGGTGACGGCGACGGTGGTCGTGAGCGTGCCACCGTCCAGGTCGGCGACCGTCAAGGCATTGCCGTTGGCACTGCTGAACACCAGGGGGCTGTCTTCGGCACTGGCCTGCGCCCCCGGGGTGGTGTTGACCGGCTCATTGTTGACCGGGTTCACGGTCACGTTCACGGTCGCGGTTTCGGTCACACCCCCGGAAGCGACGGAGTAGGTGAAGCTGGCCGGGCCGTTGTAGTTGGCACTTGGGGCGAAGACCAGTTGGCCGGTCGCATTGAGCGTGACGCTGCCGTTGGCGACGGCCACCGCTGCGCCACCTGCCACGATGGCGCTGCCGTTCACGGCGGTGATCGTGCGGCCGGCGCCCTCGAAGCTGTCGTTGGCCAGCACCGAAATCGCGACCGGGCTGTCTTCGCCGGTGGTGGCGTTGTCGTTGGCAATATCGGCCACCGCCGAGATCGTGAGAGCCACGCTGTCGATGTCGGACGCAACACCGTCACTGGTCGTCACGGTCAGTGTGGCGCCGCCGTTGTAGTCGGCCGTGTTGTTGAAGGTGGTGCCGTTCAGCGCGGCGTTGATGGCCGCAGACGTGCCGCTGAGCTGGACCGAGCCCGTGCCGTTGCCGACCACGGTGACGCCGGCCGTGCTGCCGAGCGTCAGGATGCCGTTGGTGACAGCAACCGTCGTGGTCAGCGTGCCGCCATCCACGTCGGCAACCGTCAAGGCATTGCCGTTGGCGCTGCTGAACACCAGCGCGCTGTCCTCGGCGCTGGTCTGCGCACCGGGCGTGCCGTTGACCGGCACGTCGTTGACCGCAGTGACGTTGACGTTCACGGTGGCGGTTTCGGTCACGCCGCCGGACGCGACGGTATAGGTGAAGCTGGCGGGCCCGTTGTAGTTGGCGGTCGGGGCGAACACGAGTTGGCCGCTGGCATTGAGCTGCACGCTGCCGTTGGCCACGGCGACCGCTGCGCCACCGGCCGTGATGGCGCTGCCGTTCACGGCCGTGATCGTGCGGCCGGCATCTTCGAAGCTGTCGTTGGCCAGCACCGCGATGGTGACGGGGCTGTCTTCGTTGGTCACGGCGCTGTCGTCGGCGATATCGGCCACCGCCGCGATCGTGAGAGCGACGCTGTCGATGTCGGACGCAACACCGTCACTGGTCGTCACGGTCAGCGTGGCGCCACCGTTGTAGTCGGCGGTGTTGGTGAACGACGTGCCGTTCAGTGCGGCGTTGATGGCCGCGGCGGTGCCGATGAGCTGCACCGAACCGGTGCCGTTGCCGACCACCGTCACGCCGGCCGTGCTGCCCAGCGTGAGCGTGCCGTTGGTGACCGCCAAGGTGGTCGTGAGTGTGCCGCTGTCCGGGTCGGCCACCGTCAGCGCATTGCCGTTCGCGCTGCTGAACACCAGCACGCTGTCCTCGGCGCTGGTCTGCGCACCGGGCGTGCCGTTGACCGGCACGTCGTTGACCGCAGTGACGCTGACGTTCACGGTCGCGGTTTCGGTCACGCCGCCGGAAGCGACGGTGTAGGTGAAACTGGCCGGGCCGTTGTAGTTGGCGTTCGGAGCGAAGACGAGCTGGCCGGCAGCATTGAGCGTGACGCTGCCGTCGGCCACCGCCACGGCGGCGCCGCCGACGCTGATGGCACTGCCGTTCACGGCCGTGATCGTGCGGCCGGCATTTTCGAAGCTGTCATTGGCCAGCACCGAAATCGCGACCGGGCTGCCTTCACTGGTGGTTGCGCTGTCGTTGGCGATGTCGGCCACGGCCGAGACGGTCAAGGTCACGCTGTCAATGTCGGACGCAACGCCGTCGCTGGTCGTCACGGTCAGCGTGGCGCCACCGTTGTAGTCGGCGGTGTTCGCGAACGCTGTGCCGTTCAGTGCCGCGTTGATGGCCGCGGCGGTGCCGATGAGCTGCACCGAGCCTGTGCCGTTGCCGACCACGGTGACACCCGCCGTGCTGCCCAGCGTGAGCGTGCCGTTGGTCACGGCGACCGTGGTCGTGAGCGTGCCACCGTCCAGGTCTGACACGGTCAGCGCATTGCCGTTGGCCGCGCTGAAGACCAGCGGCGTGTCCTCGGCAGTGGTTTGAGCGCCCGGCGTGGCATTGACGGGCAGGTCGTTGACCGCCGTGACGGCGACGTTCACGGTGGCGGTTTCGGTCACACCGCCGGAAGCGACGGTGTAGGTGAAGTTGGCCGGGCCGTTGTAGTTGGCGGTCGGCGCAAAGACCAGTTGGCCGGTGGCGTTCAGCGTCACGCTACCGTTGGCGACTGCCACCGCGGCGCCACCGGCCGTGATGGCGCTGCCGTTCACGGCCGAGATCACGCGCCCGGCGCCCTCGAAGCTGTCGTTGGCCAGCACCGAGATCGCCACGCTGCCGTCTTCGTTGACGGTGGCGCTGTCGCCCGCGATGTCGGCCACCGCCGAGATGGTGAGCGCAATGCTGTCGGTATCGGTCGCGACGCCGTCGCTCGTTGTCATGGTCAACGTGGCCGGGCCGTTGTAGTCGGCCGTGTTGTTGAACGACGTGCCGTTCAGCGCCGCGTTGATGGCCGCTGCCGAGCCGCTGATCTGGACCGAGCCCGTGCCGTTGCCGACCACCGTGACCCCTGCCGTGCTGCCCAGCGTGAGCGTGCCGTTGGTGACCGCGAGGGTCGTGGTCAGCGCATCGCCATCCGCGTCGGCCACGCTCAATGCATTGCCATTGGCCGCGCTGAAGACAAGCGGCGCGTCTTCGGTGCCGGCTTGCGCGGCCGGCACGCTGTTCAGCGGCGCGTCGCTGACGGGCGTCACGACGAAGGTCTGCGTATTGGGCGTGGTGTCGAACGTGCCGGCGCTGTCCTGCACGCTGAAACTGAAACCGCTGCTGCCGTGGCTGTTCGGCGTGGGCGTGAACACCAGTTGCCCGGCCGCCAAAGCGGCGGTCGGCACCACCTGGCCGGCCACCACCGCCACGCCACCCAGGGTGAGCGAGCCGCCTGCGGGCAGCGTGTCGATGCGCACCGCGGCGAGCACCTGGCCGGCATCGGCGTCGGCAAAACCGAAGTCGGCCGGCACCAGCGTGGCGCTGCCGTCTTCGGCCACCACGCGGGTCGCGTCGGCACCGGTCGGCGGCGTGCTGGCGCCCACGTTCACCACCAGCGTGGCGGTGGCGCTGCCGCCGTGGCCGTCGCTGATGCTGTAGCTCACGCTCACCGGGCCGCTGACGTTGGCTGCCGGCGTGAAGTTCAGCGTGCCGTCGGGGTTGACGGTGACGCTGCCGCGTGCCGGGTCCACGCTGGCCGAGGTCACGCTCAAGGCGTCGCCTTCCAGGTCGTGGTCGTTGCCCAGCACGTTGATGTTGTTCAGCGCCACGTTGATGGGCGTGGAGGCCGAGTCGTCCAGCGCCACCGGCGGGTCGTTCACCGCCACCACGCTGATCACCGCGCTGGCCAGGCTCGACGTGGCGCCGAGGTTGTCGGTGGCCGTGTAGTCGAAGGCGGTGGCGCCGCTCCATTGCGGGTCGGGCCGGAAGAACAAGGTCAGCGCGCCGTTGACGGGCAGCAGCGTGCCGGCCGTCACCGGCTGGGTGCCGGCAGCGTCGAGAAACAGGCTGCCGTGGGCCGGCAGTGCGGCCAGCGTGTAGCCGCTGACCGTGCCGTCCACGTCGCGGCCCTGCAGCGTCACGGCGATCGCGGCGGCATCTTCATTGCCGCTTGCCGAGGTGCTGCTCACGCTCGGCGCTTCGTTGCTGCCGTGCACGCTGATCGTCACGGTCTGCGGCGTGCCGTCTGCTGTGCGAACCACGAAGGTTTCGCTGCGTACTTCGCCTTCGGCCAGGGCCTGCACGGCCGGGTCGGCGTTGTTCAGCAGGTAGGTCCAGGCGCCGTCGGCGGCGAGCGTGAGTGTGCCGAAGGCACCTGCGCTGGATGCCGGAACGAAGCTGGCCGCGCTGTCGATGTCGGTCGCGCCCAGGCGGCCAGAGGCGCTGAACACAGCGTCTTCGGTCACCGTGCCGTTGGCGCTGCCGCTGATCACGGCGGCGTCATTGGCGCCCGAAATGTTGATGGTCAGCGTGGCCTGCGCTGTGCCGCCGGCACCGTCGCTGACGGTGTAGGTGAAGGTGTCGACCGCGTTCGCGCCGGCCGGCAGTGCCTGCGCCGCGGCGCCGGGCGTGTACTGGTACGTGCCGTCGGCCTGCAGCAGCAGGCTGCCGTACTGGCCGGTCAGCGGCTGACCCACGGCACCGCTGGCGGCGCCTGTGGAAACATCGATCACCTGCAACGTGTCGCCGTCCGGATCGAAGTCTTTGCCCGCCGCGGCAGCGGTGCCGGTGATCACGTTGCCGGCCACTGCGCTGTCTTCGCTGGTGGCGGCCGTGTCGGCCAGCGCCACCGGCGGATCTTGCACCGGCGTGACGGTGACCGGCAGCCAGCTCGTGGCGGAGCTGCCGCCCTCGTCGTCGGTGGCAGTGAAGCCGATGCGGGCCACGCCGTTGAACTGCGCCGGCGGCACGAACACCAGCGAGGCCGCCTGTTCGGGGCTCAGGGTCTGGCCCGGCGCCACCGGCGTGGAACCGTCGGCCAGGTACAGCCGCGCGCCTTCGGGCAGCGACGTGATGGTGATGCCGACCACCACGCCGTCGATGTCGCTGCCGGCCAGGCTCACCGGCACGGCGCTGTCTTCAACGCCTTCGGCCGGCTGGCCCAGTGCCACCGGCAGGTCGTTGAACGGAGTCACCAGAATGTTCGCGCGGCCGGTCGAGACGAGCTCGCCGCTGGTGGCGGTGTAGACAAATTCACCAACCGGCTCGCCGCGGTAGTCCGCCGGCGGCAGGTACACCAGGCCCTGCAGTTCGGCCGCGCCGAGCGTGCTGCCCGCGGTCACCAGCGTTCCGCTGGCCGTGCGCACCTCGCCCACCGTGGGCACCGACTGCACCACCAGCGACGGCACGGCAGCGCCATTCCAGCTCGGCAGCGACAGGTTCAAACCCACCGGTGCGCCTTGTTCACGCGCCACCACGCTGCTCGAGCCGGCCTGCACCGAGGGCGGCGCCGGGTCAGAAGCGGTGCCCGTCGGATCGGTCGGGTACTCGGGCAAGGTCGGCGGTGTGCCGCCCGCCAACTGCACCGCCAGGCCGCCGTCGCCCACGCCTTCGGTCACGCGGCCCACGCGCAGCCCTTCGGCAAGCGCACCGTCGGCGCCACCGGCCGCGGGCGCAGCGTCGGCGTCCTGCCGCTCGAGCGCCTTCAAGATCGGGTCGAGCGCGTCGGCCGCGGCCGCGGCAGCGCCGGTCGACGGCGCCGGGTTCCACGCCGGGGCCTCCGCCGGCAGCGCGGCCGTGTCGTCGGGGCGCAAATCCACCGCGCTGCCCGGCGGCGTCAGGATCTCGTCGCCGGGGAAGATCGGATCGCCCACTTTCAAGGGCTGAATGCTGCCGTCGGCGCGCCGGACGGTGGCAGTTCCTTGAATGGACTGGACGATGCTGATGGCGGCGTGTTGGGTCGTGGTCACAGAGATCCTTGAGCTGTGGCGGGGCGAAGAATGGGATTTCTACGCCTTGCTATCGGCCGCTCAAGGCCCCGGCTGAAGTACCGCTTCAGCCCCCTTCCGTGAACCCGGTCACGCCGGTGCCGCCTGGCGCGGCGTGGAGGGGATCGGCGCGTTCAGCGCAGGTTCGTGCCAAAGAACGCCAGCGTGCGCTGCCAGGCCAGCGCCGCAGCGTCGGGGTCGTAGCGGGTGATCGGCAGGCGCCGGCCTTCCACCTGGGTCTCGTTGCCGAAGGCGTGCTCGGCGTTGTAGCGGTGGAACTCGAACGCCACCTTCGCCTCGCGCAACTTCGCTTCCAATGCATCGACGCCGGCGATCGGGAACACCGCGTCGGCCGTCGCCCAGTGGCCCATCAGCGGCGCCTTGATCTTGTTGGCGTCGACGTACTCCAGCGGCGGGAAGCCGTACCAGGCCACGCCAGCGTCGACTTCGGGCACATGCACCATGGCCAGCAACGTGAGCGCGCCACCCATGCAATAGCCGGTAACGCCCACCTTGCCGCAGCGCGCCTTCAAGAACTGCACTGCACCGCGCGCGTCCTGCCCGGCCGCGTCGCCGAAGTTCAGGTTCGTCATCAGGTGCTCGGCCTCGGCCGCCTCGACGGTGGACTTGCCGCGGTACAGGTCGGGCACCAGCGCGGTGTAGCCGGCCGCGGCGTAACGGTCGGCCACGCCACGGATCTGGTCGTTCAGGCCCCACCACTCCTGCAGCACCACCACCCCCGGGCCCTTTGCCGCCGCCGCGTCCGCCGGCACCGCCAGGTAACCATGAACCGATTGGCCGTCGGGGCGCTGAAAGCTGATGTGGGTGCCCATGGTCGGCTCCTTGGTGGGTTGAGTTGGGAGCCGCAAAGCGTAGTGGCAGCGCTGCACAGGCGCAAGCAATACACAAGCGAGAATCGCGGTCACTCACCGCTGAGCACCCCCGCCCCATGCTCGAAGACCTGAAGAAAACCCTCTGGGCCACCGCCGACAAGCTGCGCGCCAACATGGACGCGGCCGAGTACAAGCACCTGGTGCTCGGGCTGATCTTCGTCAAGTACATCTCCGACACCTTCAGCGCCAAACAGGCTGAACTGACGCGCCGGTTTGCCGACCCGGCCGACGAGTACTTTCTGCCCGACAGCACGGACGAGCAGCAACACGGCGAACTCGAAGACCGCGACTACTACCGCGAGGCCAACGTCTTCTGGGTGCCCGAAGACGCGCGCTGGGAGGCGCTGCGCTCCGCCGCCAAGCAACCCGACATCGGCAAGCGCATCGACGACGCGCTGTCGCTCATCGAGCTGGAGAACCCCAAGCTCAAGGGCATCCTCGACAAACGCTTTGCGCGCGCGCAGTTGCCCGACGGCAAGCTCGGCGAGCTGGTGGACTTGGTGTCGACCATCGGCTTCGGCGCCACGGCCGGCGAAGCGCGCGACGTGCTGGGGCAGGTGTACGAATACTTCCTCGGCATGTTCGCCAGCGCCGAGGGCAAG
>JANMYQ010000057.1:0-11605 GCA_031382215.1 Methylibium sp. | reverse complement strand
CGGCGGTACTGCTCGAATCCGGCGCCTTGGTCGGCAGCTGCGGCAAGGGTCTGTTGCTTCATCGTCGGCCTCCGTGTTCTCGAAGGTCAAGCATGCAATTCGCGCGCCGGGGTGCGGGACTTGTTCAGCGTAGCCTTAGGCCCCGGAGCGAAGGGCGAGGGGCCCCGCGACGCGGGGATCGACCAGCGCAGGGGCCGGCGAGTCAGCGGGCTCGATGCCCGCGACCGAGTCACTCCGCCGTCTCGCGGGCAAAGCCGCAGGCGGCGGGCGTGCTCCGCTTCGCTTCGGCGGTCTCCGCTGGCGCTCCGACTGCCTTCCGGTGCTCGGTTTCGTGGCCCGTCGCCGAACTCACTTCGCTTGCTTCGCAGCGCTGCGTTCAAACAGGCGGCGACAAGTCAGTTGTTGATGCGCGCTGCGCGCGCGGGCCACGAGCCCTGTGCTCCTCAGCGCCGAAGAGGCGCTGCGCCCGCCCGCCGCCCGCGGCTTTGCTGGCAGCGTTGGGACAGCGCCGCAATCAATTCAGCGCTGCGGCGGCCAGATGGTCCAAGCTCAGGCCAGCGCGCTCACGCTCGACCATGCGCTCGAACAGGGCTTCCAGATCGCGTGCAAAACGCGCCCCGTCGAACAGCGGAAAGCTGCCGCGGCCTTCATCGAGATGCCGGCGCAGGGCCTGCAGGCGCGAAGGGTCATTCAGCAACGCAATGGCGGTGGCTTCGTAGTCCTCGACACGCGTGCAGGCAAGCTCACCCAGCCCCACCGCATGCAGCAGGCTGCCCGCCACCCGTGACGCAAAACTCTCGCCCATCAGGGTCACCATCGGCACGCCCATCCAGAGTGAATCGCTCGCGGTGGTGTGGGCATTGCAGGGCCAGTTGTCGAGCATGACGTCGGCCACTGGCAGGCGCGACAGGTGAACGTCCACCGGCACGCGCGGCGCGAACACCAGGCGCGCCGGGTCGACGCCGCGCTCGGCTGCGGCGAACTTGAGGTTGTGCGTTGCCTGCGGGTTGTCTTCGAGCAGCCACAGCACGCTGTTCGGCACCACTTTCATGATGCGGGTCCAGGCGTCGAAGGTCTGCGGCGACAGTTTGAAGCTCTGGTTGAAGTTGCCCATCACCAGCGCATCCTCGGGCAAGCCCCAGTGCGCGCGCGTGCCGGCTGCGGTGCCGGGCGGCAGGCGGCGGCGCTGGCTGTCGTTGGGCTGGTAGCTGTGCGGCAACTGCGCGATCTTCTCGGTGTAGTGCTCGGCGTGTTCCAGCGGCGTGACCCAGCGGTCGCCGATCACGTAGTCCATGTAGTCGGCGCCGCTGGTGCCGGGGAACCCGAGGAAGGTCGCCTGGATAGCCGCGGGCCGGTGCGCGAACACGGCGAGCCGGTTGCCGAAGGTCTGGCCCTTCAGGTCGATCAGGATGTCGATGCCGTCTGCGTGGATCTGCCGTGCCATCTGCTGCGCCGACATCGCGCGCATGTCGACAAAGCGTTCGCACGCCGCGCGGATGCGCTGCTCGATCGGGCTGCCGTCGTTCGGACTGTGCGAATACAGCGTGACCTCGAAGGTCTCGGTGTTGCGCCGCTCAAGCGCTTCGACGAACAGCAAGGCCGTGGCGTGGTTGTGAAAGTCGGCAGATACGTAGCCGACCCGAATGCGCCGCTCGCCGCGTGCCGGCATCGCGTGGCGCGGCAGCGGCTGGGCGCCGCGGGCGCTCTTCAGCGCCACCTGGCGTGCTGCCTCCTTGAACAGCAGCGGCGGGTGCGGTATGGCCGCCAGCGCCCACACTGCGCCCTCGCCGCGCGCGCTGCCGTCGGTCGGCGTGCAGGCCAGGGCCTGGGCAAGGCTCTCACACGCTGCGTCGAAGCCCTGCCACTGGCACGCATGCTGGCGCATGTGCAACACCATGATCTGCGCGGTGAAGCGCTGCGGGTCCAGGGTCCAGGCGGTCAGAAAGCTTTCGGCCGACTCCTGGTAGAGCTTCATGTCCTTCAGTGCCAGGCCGAGCTGCATGTGGATGGCGGGGTCCGACATCTCCAGCACCATCGCCTCGAGGAACACCGCCACCGCTTCCTGCGGCCGGGTCGATGCGGCCAGGCACACGCCGTGGTTGACGACAAACGGATAGTGCTGGCGCGCCGGCCCGCTGCTGAAGCGCTCGAACACCGGCAGCGCCTCGGCCCAGCGGTTCTGGTGGATCAGCGCCATCGTCAGGATGTGCGCGGCCTTGTGGTTGTGTGGTTCCAACATCAACGCGCGCTGCGCGGCCGCGTGCGCTTCTTCGAGCTTGCCGAGCTGGAAGCGTGCGGTGGCCAGCACCACCCAGTCGTGCGCGCAAAAACGCTTGTCCGGCGCCAGCGCGGCGAGGGTCTGCTCGGCCTGCAGCCAGGCGCCCGCCTGCACATGTTCGTACGCATTGCGGCGCGTCTGCACGAAGTGCTTGCCGCGCTTGGGGGTTGTGGCGTGGCTTGTGGCGTGGGAGGTAGCGTGTGAGGTGGAAGACATGCACGAAGTCCTGTCGGCGAGTCCATACGCCGGTTGCGCCGATCTTGGCGAAGCGGCGCCGCGGGCATCCACCGAATTGGCACGCCGTTCGGGCGCGACTCCTTTGATGGGCCGCCGCGCACGCATGTTGGGCGCGCACCGAAATAGTGTCGAAATTCGCTCAAGTCAGAAAACGTCGGGTCGATATTGCCCTCAGCGAGGCATGAAACACAGGTCTCGTGCTACGGCACCAGCCACACCACCCACCTTAGGAGTTACCTCATGTCACTGACGATCAACACGAACGCCGTTTCGCTCACCGCTCAGCGCAACCTGAACGGTTCGCAAGGCACCCTGGCCACTTCCATGCAGCGCCTGTCTTCCGGCCTGCGTGTGAACAGCGCCAAAGACGACGCTGCCGGCCTGGCCATCGCCGAGCGCATGAACGCGCAGACCCGCGGCCTGAACGTTGCCGGCCGCAACGCCAACGACGGCATCTCGCTGGCGCAAACCGCTGAAGGCGCCCTCGGCAAGGTCGGCGACATGCTCCAGCGCATGCGTGAACTGGCGGTCCAGTCTTCGAACGCCACCAACAGCGCCGACGACCGCAAGGCCCTGCAGTCCGAAGTGAACCAGCTGCGCGATGAAATCGACCGCGTGGCGAAGAACACCTCGTTCAACGGCCAGAAGCTGCTCAACGGCTCGTTCTCTGCCGCAACTTTCCAGGTCGGC
This sequence comes from Methylibium sp., assembly GCA_031382215.1. Classification (GTDB taxonomy): domain Bacteria; phylum Pseudomonadota; class Gammaproteobacteria; order Burkholderiales; family Burkholderiaceae_C; genus LGRD01. Next base: position 8,400 of record JANMYQ010000057.1, on the reverse strand, counting down.
GCGAACTCCGGCGAAACCATCACCGTCGCGGCGCTCACGAACTCGTCGGCCGATGGCCTGGGCAAGGTCGTCTACGGCACCGACATGGTCACCACCGGCACCGCCGGTTCGGTCACCGAACTGACCAAGATCACGGCTGGCGACCTCGCCATCACCGTGGACGGCACGACCTACTCGATGGCCGAGATCACGGTCGCCCGCACCGGTGAAGAGCGCATGGGCCAGGTCGTGGAAGCGATCAACCGCCGCACTTCCGACACCGGCGTATCGGCCTTCATGAAGGCCTCGACCACGACGGCCGGCGCCTACGACATCGAGTTCCGCTCGAGCAAGCTCGACGCCAGCGGCAGCACCGTCGCCGTCACTGCCACCGGCTTCACCGCCACCAACGCCGGCTTTGCGGCCGCCGACCTGGCGATCACGAACAACTCGGCCACCTCGAAGGCCGGCATTTCCACGCTGTCGGTCGAGACGGTCGAAGACTCGTGGCTCGCCATCAAGAGCATCGACGACTCGCTGAACCAGGTCAACAGCGCACGGGCCACGCTCGGCGCAGTGCAGAGCCGGTTCGAGAACGCCGCCGGCAACATCGCGATCCAGGCAGAGAACATCGCTTCGGCCCGTGGCCGGATCGTCGATGCCGACTTCGCGATGGAAACGGCCAACCTGTCGAAGGCGCAGATCCTGCAGCAGGCCGGCACGGCGATGGTGGCGCAAGCCAACCAGCTGCCCCAGCAGGTGCTGTCGCTGCTGCGCTGATCGACAGCGCACAGAGCTCGCCCGGCGCAAGCCGGGTTGCTTCTCCCTCTCCAACGCCCGGCCGCACGCCGGGCGTTTTTCATTTCCGAATCGAATTGACCGCCGATTTCCTGCCTTATCCGGCGTTCGCCCCGACAGGCGCTCCTCAAGAATCACTTATCGCCCAAAGCCGGGTTCCGGCCTCAGCACCGGACACCTCACTGATTCACCAGGAGCGCATTCATGCCCCAGACGATCAACACCAACATCAGCTCGCTCACGGCGCAGCGCAACCTGAACATGTCTCAGGGCTCGCTGGCCACTTCGATGCAGCGGCTTTCGTCGGGCCTGCGCGTCAACAGCGCCAAGGACGACGCGGCCGGCCTGGCCATCGCCGAGCGCATGAACACCCAGGTGCGCGGCCTGAATGTGGCGGCCCGCAACGCCAACGACGGCATCTCGCTGGCCCAGGTGGCCGAAGGCGCCTTGGGCAAGCTCGGCGACATGCTGCAGCGCATTCGCGAACTGGCGGTGCAGGCGTCCAACGCCACCAACAGCGCCGACGACCGCAAGGCCCTGCAATCTGAAGTGATCCAGCTGCGCGATGAAATCGACCGCGTGGCCAAGAACACCTCGTTCAACGGCCAGAAGCTGCTCGACGGTTCGTTCTCGGCCTCGACCTTCCAGATCGGCGCCAACTCGGGCGAAACCATCACCGTCGCGGCGCTCACCAACGCGTCGGCAGATGGCCTGTCCAAGGTGGTTTACGGCACCGAGTCGGTCGCCACCGGCACGGCCGGCGAGATCACCACCTTGACCGCCCTCACCGGCGGCCAGCTCGCCATCAACGTGGGCGGCGTGGCCTACAGCATGGCCGACATCGGCATGGCCCGCACCGGCGAAGAGCGCATGGGCCAGGTGGTCGAAGCGATCAACCGCCGCACCTCCGACACCGGCGTGGCCGCGTTCATGAAGGCGTCGGAAATCACCGCCGGCGCCTACGACATCGAGATCCGCTCGTCCAAGCTCGACACCACCGGCAGCGCGATGGCCGTCACGACCACCGGCTTCACCCTGGCCACCACCGGTTTCGCCGACGGCGCGCTGGACATCCCGAACGACAGCTCGACCTCCGAGGTCGGCATCGACACGCTGTCGATCGAGACGGTGGCCGGCGCCTGGCTGGCGATCCAGAACGTCGACGACGCGCTGAACCAGGTGAACGGCGCGCGCGCCACCCTGGGCGCGGTGCAGAGCCGGTTCGAGAACGCGGTGTCCAACATCATGGTCCAGTCCGAGAACGTGGCCGCCGCGCGCGGCCGCATCATGGACGCCGACTTCGCGCTCGAAACCGCCAACCTGTCGCGCGCCCAGATCCTGCAGCAGGCCGGCACCGCGATGGTCGCGCAGGCCAACCAGTTGCCGCAGCAGGTGCTGCAGCTGCTGCAGCGCTGACGCCACCCGGCCCCCGGGCCGGCCGGGCCCGCAAGTGAATTCACGCCGGCCCAGCCCGCAAAAAACTTCACACCGCCCACGCAGGCCCGCCTTCGTGGGCGTGCTCACTTTTTTCTCAAGTTCAGCGCAGGGACGCCGAAAGCAACCAATCACTGAAGGAGCGTTGCCATGGCGACCATCTCATCCCCGGGCCTGGGAAGCGGCCTCGACGTTGACAGCATCGTGAAGCAACTGGTTGCCATCGAGCGCAAGCCGATCGAGGCCCTGGCCGCTCAGAAGACCACCTTGCAGGACAAGCTGTCGTCCTTCGGCCTGCTGCAAAGCTACACCGTGAACATTCAAGACGCTGTGGCTGCGCTCGCCAAACCGGCGCTGTGGCAGCAGACCACCGCCACCAGCAACGACAAGACCGCGGTGGCGGCCTCGTCCGGCACCACCGCGGTGCCCGGCAACTACAGCGTCGAAGTCACGCAACTGGCCCAGGCGCAGGCATTGGCCTCCAAACAATATGCGGCCAGCACCGACCCGGTGGGCACCGGCACCCTGCGCATCGAGCTCGGCGGCTGGACCGGCGGCGGCCTGCCTTTCATTCCGCAAACGCCACCGACGCAGGTCGACATTCCGATCAGCGTCGGCGAAGACTCGCTGGAAAGCGTGCGCGCCAAGATCAACGCCTCCAACGCCGGCGTCAGCGCCTCCATCATCCGCGACAGCGGCGGCGCCAAGCTGGTGATCCGTTCCAATTCGACCGGGCTGCAGCAGTCGATGCGCATCTCGGCCGTTCCGGCCGACGCACCCACCACCCCGGGCGGCCCGACCTTGAACGACCTGGTGTTCGACAACCCGGCCGGCTCGGCCACCATGACCCAGAGCCTGGCCCCCAAGGACGCCGCAGCGCTGGTCAACGGCCTGCCCGTCACTTCATCGACCAACACGCTGACGAACGTGATCGAGGGCGTGACCCTGACCCTGTCGCAGACCACCGCCACCGGCAAACCGGTGCAGGTGGCCGTGGGCGTGGACAGCGAGGCCATGAAGAAGGCGCTGACCGACTTCGCCAAGGCCTACAGCGACATCAACAAGTACATCGTCGAGCAGACCAAGTACGACCCCGACAAGAAGGTGGCCTCGCCGCTGCAGGGCGACCGCGCGACCCTGACCCTGCAAAGCCAGTTGCGCAGCATGATCGGCGCCACCGGCGCAGCATCGACCGCGTTCGCGCGGCTGTCCGACACGGGGCTGGAGCTCCAGGCCGACGGCGGGCTCAAGCTCAACGACAGCAAGTTCAGCAAGGCGCTGGCCAAGCTGCCCGAGCTGTCCAAGGCGTTCACCTACAACGACACGGCGAACCCGAGTGGCGCCGGTTTTGCGGTGCGAATCAAGTCGCTGACCGAGCAGATGACGCAGAGCCAGGGGCCGGTGACCACGCGCACGCAAGGCCTGCGCGACAGCATCACTCGCAACGACAAACAAGCCGCCAGGCTCGAGGAACGCGTGGCGCAAGTGCAGGCCCGCCTGCTGCGCCAGTACAGCGCGCTGGACACCAACCTGACCCGGCTGAACGGCCTGAACAGCTACATCACGCAGCAGGTCACGGCCTGGAACAAGGCCTGACGCTGGCCGGCTTGACGTGAGGTCCTGAGACCTCGACTTGGGGGGCAGCGCTCAAGAACCCGCTCCCGGATGTCGATAAACAAACATCACGCCACCACAGGACACCCCCCCGCGATGTTTGCCTCCCCTCACTCTCCCGGCAGATCGAACCACGGCGCAATGTCGGGTCTGTACCGCCAGGTCGGCATCAGCACTTCGGTCGACAACGCCTCGTCGCACCGGCTCGTGGCGATGCTGTATGACGGCTTGCTCGAATCGCTGACCGAAGCCCGCGGCGCCATCCGCAACAAGGACATCGAGACCAAGTGCCGCGCCCTCACGCGCGCCGGGCGCATCGTCGACGAAGGTCTGAAGGGCGGCCTGAACGTGGCCGCCAGCGGCTCCATGGGCCAGGGCCTGAGCGACCTCTACACCTACATTGGCAACCGAGTGCTGCACGCCAACCTGCGCAGCGATGTGGCCGCGGTCGAAGAATGCTGCAAGCTGGTAGAACCGCTGCGCGACGCCTGGAACCAGATCGGCGCCCAAGTGGCGGCGCAGCCTGCTTCGCCCCGGGTGAAGGCATGAACCGCCACCACGACGGCACCGAAGGACACGGCATGAACTCCGCCCTGCTCAACTACTACGAAGCCATCGAACAGGCCAGCAGCGACATGCTGGACGCCGCCCGCACCGGCAACTGGGACCAGGTGGTCAAGCTCGAAAGCGCCTGCGCGCTGCTGATCTCGCAGCTCAAGCACGCCGCCTCGCAGCGGCCGCTGGGCGCCGAAGAGGCGCAGCTCAAGTCGCGCATCATGCAGCGCATCCTCGTCAACGACGCCGAGATCCGTTGCCTGGCCGAACCCTGGCTGGAAGAGCTGGACCGCTCGATGCCCGGGCTGCGCAGCACGGTTCACTGAAAGTCAGACGACAGACCGCCGCGAGAGGGGCAGACATGACCATGGACACCTTGCCGATGCCGCTGGATGAACTGGCGGCCACGCATGGCGGGCTGAACGAGTTCCGCCTCACGTCGCCGGTAGAGATTGCCGGCGCACTGCAGCGCCTGTGCGACGACAACGTGAACCTGATCCTGAACGGCCCCGACGGCTCATTCTGCTCTGTGCGACTGTGGACGGTGGACAAGCAGCGCGCCACCATCAGCCTCAGCGCGAATGCCGACGACCCGCAACTGCAGGCCGTTCTGCAATGCGACGAAGCGGTGGTGGTGTGTTACCTGGACAACGTGAAGCTGCAGTTCGACATCCATGAACTGGTGCTGGTGCGCAGCGGCCTGGGCACGGCGCTGAAGTGCCAGATGCCGAGCGAGATGTACCGCTTTCAGCGCCGCGAGAGCTTTCGCGTGAGGCCGATCCTGCGCAATGCGCCGGTGGCCAAAATTCGTCATCCGATGATCCCCGACATGATGCTGAGCCTGCGCATCCTCGACGTCAGCATCGGCGGCTGCGCCCTCTTCCTGCCCGACGACGTGCCCCAGCTGTCGCCCGGCGTCACGCTCAACGGCGTGGTGCTCGAACTCGACCAGGACACCCGGCTGCAGACCCACCTGCGCCTGCAACACATCAGCTCGATCAACGCCGAGGCCAGAGGCGTTCGCCTGGGCTGCGAAATGATCAACCCCGCGCGCGACAGCCTGCGCAGCCTGCAGAACTTCATCGACCAGACGCAGAAGAAGCGGCGGTTGATGGTGTTGAGTTGAGTTGGGTTGAGCTTGTGCGAGCCTGGCTTTCGCTTGGCTGACGAGTTGCCTGCGCAGGTTTGCGCGGGCAAAGCCGCAGGCGGGAGGCGGGCTCCGCTTCGCTTCGGCGGTCTCCGCTGGCGCTCCGACTCCCTTCCGGTGCTCAGTCTCGCGGCCCGTCGCCGAACTCACTTCGCTTGCTTCGCGGCGCTACGTTCAAACAGGCGGCGACAAGTCAGTTGTTGATGCGCGCTTCGCGCGCGGGCCACGAGCCTTCCGCTCCTCAGCGCCGAAGAGGCGCTGCGCCCACCTCCCGCCTGCGGCTTTGCTGGCAGCGTGGGTTCGTGTCGACGTAGTGACGAGACCTTTGCTCTTGCTTCAGTCGGCGCGCAACGTTTCGGCCGCCGACAGCAGGCGCTTGGCATTCGTAAGACTGCCCAGCAAGTAGCCCGTCTCTTCGAGCGCCCGAAAGTCCTCCAGCGACATCATCACCACGGCTCGCGCGCCGTGGCGCGTGATGATCAATGGCTCATGGGCGTCGCATACGCGTTCCATCAGGCGGGCAAGGTTCGAGCGGGCTGTAGCGTAGCTGGTCGCGTCCATCATCGTCCTGTCTCATTGATCCTTCTGCGGGACCCAACGCGCCCCATACGCCAGCAGCGCCGAAGCCAGCACCAGCACGCCCAGCGCCACCGTCAGCGAGGTCGCATGTGCAATGCCGCCGATCAGCGGCGGGCCGATCATGAAGCCGCTGTAGCCGATCGACGTGACCGAGGCGATCGCCGCGGCGCGGCTGACACCCGGCACGCGGGTGGCGGCGTTGAACAGGATCGGCGCGACCGGCGCCAGCCCGGCACCGGCGATGGCGAAGCCGATGAATGCGACCCAGCCGGTGGCCGACAGCAGCACCACCGCCATCGCCACCGCCGAGCAAGTGGCGCCGACCCGCAGCAACGAACGCTCCGAGTAGCGCGAGCGCAGGTGGTCGCCGCCGAAACGCGCCAAGGCCATCGCCCCGGAAAACACCGCGTAGCCGATCGCCGCCTGCGCCTGCGGCAAACCGACCTCCTGCTTCAGGTAGAGCACGCACCAGTCGTACATCACGCCTTCAGCCGTCATGCCAGCGAAGATCAACAGGCCGATGATCAGCAGCAAGCCGCGCGGCCAGGCGAAGTGCGCTTTTTCGCCGTCGCCACCTTCACCGACGCTGGCCACAGCATGGGTTTCCAACATGCCGCGCGACGCCACCAGCACGATCAGCGCCATGCCCGCGCAGACGCAGAACAGTTGCAGCCGCGGCGCCACGCCGGCTCCCAGCAACACCGCCGCCAAGCCCGCGCCCAGCATGCCGCCGACGCTGAACATGCCGTGCAGGTTGCTCATGACCGCACGGCCGCTCAGGCTTTCGAGCTCGGAGCCCTCGGTGTTGATCGACACGTCGAACAGGCTCATCGCCGCGCCGAAGACCACCATGCTCGGCAGCAACAGCGCTACGCCCGGATACTCAAGCACCAACGCCAGTAGCAGGCACATCAGTGCGGCCGCCGCGGCCGCGGTGCGGCGCGCGCCGAAGCGCCCGACCACCCGCCCGGCGATGAACAGCGACAGCACCGCGCCCACCGCCGCAGACAGCAACACCATCGACAGCACCGCCTCGCCCAGCCCGTAGTTCGCCTTGACCGACGGGATGTGCGCGCCCCAGGTGCCGCTGAGCAGGCCGAGCGCGGCAAACTGCACCCGCGTGGCCCAGCGCGCGCGTGCGAGGGTGGTGAGGGAATGGAGGGGCGTGGACAGGGCGGCGCTCGGCGTGCTCATGCTCTGGGAAGCGGCGCAAGAGCCGCAACAATCGAAGGTGCGGCATTGTGCCGGTAGCGCGGCATCGCCCGCTGGTCACATGGAGGGCCCGAAAAGGTCGGCGCCGGCATTGCCGTGGGAGCCAAACTTGAGAGTGCTAGGCTCGTTCATTTCGCGTCGGCTGCAATGAACCACCAAGTAGCGGTAAACATCGATGAGTACTGCGGGGCTCTATTCGCGCACTACACCGATCGTGTTGAATTCATCGGGTCTGCATTCTTCTTTTTGCATGGCGATCGTGTTGTGGCAGCGACTGCGAACCACTGCATTGGAAGGCACGACGGAAAGTTCCACGTCGTCTGTGCACAGGGAATTTTCTACCTCGATATCTCGTTGCGCCATGAGGCCCTTGATCTCTGCCTCCTTACGCCGCAGAGCCACCCACAGAACATTCACGCCACGCTAGTACGAGAGTTCGCGACACCCGGAAATACTGTGCTCCATGCCTACGAGTTCAGTACCACGGAGGTGGTGAAAGGCGGCTATCACCTTAGCCCAGCGACCCGCATCGGAAATTGCGTGCGAGTTCTGAATGCGGAGTCGATATTCGGGGCCGCAGGTCATCGAATGCTTGAACTTTCATTCCCCGCTCTAAAGGGTGCTAGTGGTTCAGCCGTGTTCGAGCTTCGAAACACCCAGATCCTTATCCACGGCGTTCTTGTCGCCAACGTTCAGCGGCACCTGCTGCCCGCGCAGATTGAAACGGTATTGGATGAGGAGAACGAAATTCTCGAGGAGCGGAAGTACTTTCTTCCCCAGGGTGCTGCGGTCAACGCCCATCACCTTGCGGCGCTTGCCGACCAGCTACTTCAAAGCGCATGACTACATGGGCAATCGGAGTCGCGACCTGACGCACTGCCGAAGTTCGGACCACTGGTGCCTCAGCTTCCTGGGGAATAGTGACCCACGCCCCCGCTCGCGGCAGGCGGTACCCGGCAGGGGCGATTTCTGGAGCGGCGAGGAGCGGAGGTTCAGGGTCGGCGCGCTTGCGCGCTTCAATATCTGACTCGCGGGCGCTGTTTGAACGCAGCGAAACGAAGTTGAGCGTAGTGAGTTCGACC
>JANMYQ010000321.1:0-10122 GCA_031382215.1 Methylibium sp. | reverse complement strand
GCGCCAGGCGGCACCCGGCAGGGAACCCGGCAGGGGCTCATGCCGGGGCGGTCGGCGGGTACGCCGACTCCGCTGCGGTGCTCACGCCGGGGTCGCGCCGCAGAACTCACTTCGCTCACTGCGTTCGCTTCGTTCTAAGAGCCGCGGCGAGTCAGTTGTTGAAGCGCGCAAGCGCGCCGACCCCAGCGCGGAGCGCATCAAAGCCCCGGAAATCGCCCCTGCCGGGCACCGCCTGCCGCGCTGCAACCGTTTGGGGCTTTCGACGAAGAGCGGGGGTGCGCTTACCACCCACAGGTGCGTGCCCTTCCTCCAAAGTACAACTCACGCTTCCGCTCGCGGCGGGCGGTGCCCGGCAGGGGCGATTTCTGGAGCGACGAGGAGCACAGGGCATACGGCCCCGCGCGCAGCGCGCTCGTGAACTGACTTGTCGCCGCTTGTTTGAACGTAGCGGACCGAAGGGAGCGGAGTGAGTTCGGCGACGGGCCGCATGACCGAGCACCGCAGTGAGTCGCCGTACCCGGCGACCGCTCCAGCATGAGCCCCTGTCGGGTGCCGCCTGCCGCGAGCCGCGCAAACCGTGGAAGGACTCGCGCCGAAATGAAAGAAGACGAATGAGCAACCCCACCCCAGCCGGCATCGAATTCCGCAACATCACCAAACGCTACGGCGACGACAAGGCCGCCGCGTTGGCCGTCAAGGGCATCAGCTTCACTGTGCCGAGCGGCAGCCTGACGACCATCCTCGGCCCGAGCGGCTGCGGCAAGACCACGACCTTGCGGATGATCGCCGGGCTGGAGGCGCCGACTTCGGGGCAGATCCTGATCCAGGGGCACGACGTGACCACGCTCGGCCCGGCCGATCGCAACGTCAGCATGGTGTTCCAGAGTTATGCGCTGTTCCCGCACATGAACGTCATCGCCAATGTCTCGTACGGCTTGAACGTGTCGGGTGTGGCCAAGGCCGTGGCGCGCGAACGGGCGCAGGCGGCGATGGCGACCGTCGGCCTGAACGGCTTCGACGAACGCCTGCCGAGTGAACTGTCGGGTGGCCAGCAGCAGCGTGTCGCTTTGGCGCGCGCGCTGGTGCTCGAGCCCTCTGTGCTGCTGTTCGACGAGCCGCTGTCGAACCTGGACGCGCGTCTGCGCCGCTCGATGCGCGAAGAGATCCGCAGCCTGCAGCAGCGCCTGGGCCTGACGGTGGCCTACGTCACGCACGACCAGAGCGAGGCGCTGGCGGTGAGCGACCAGATCATCGTCATGGACCACGGCGTGATCGCGCAGGCCGGCACGCCGCACGATCTGTACGAACGCCCGCAGAGTGAGTTCGTGGCCGGCTTCATGGGTGAGGCGATGCTGTTCGACGGCCTGGCGCATGCTGACGGCAGCGTCACGCTCGGGCCGATCACCCTGCACCGCCCGCACCAGGCGGTGGGCAAGGTGAAGGTGGCGGTGCGGCCCGAAGCCTGGCAGGCGCAGGCGGCAGGGCAGGGCGCGTTGCCGGCCACCCTGACCAAGCGCGCCTACCTGGGCAATGCGTATGAATACACCTTCGAGACCGAACTCGGCGCGATCTTCGTGCTGTCGGCCGACGTGGAACACGTGCATGCGGTCGGCGACGCGCTGAGCCTGTCGCTGGCCGGGCATGGTCTGTCGGTGGTGGCGGCCTGAGAACGGTTACCGCGGCGGTACAAGTTGCGCTCGAGTGCGCCGCAGGCAGGGCGCTCGGGTTCTAATGATGATCGCCACCGACGCTTGTTGGCGGCCCGGCCGAAACCCGCCACCTTCAGGAGGCCCCGCCATGAACACTCCCCGCTGTGACCAGACCCAGGCCTGGGCGGCCTTGAAAGGCCACTTCGAAGCCCACGGCCGTGACTTCGATGTGCGCGACGCGTTTGCGCGGGACCCGCAGCGCTTTGCGGCCATGAGCGTCGAAGCGCCCGAAGTATTTGCCGACCTGTCGAAGAACCGGCTCGACACGGCGACGCAGAAGTTCCTGCTCGACCTGGCGCGCGAATGTGGTGTGGAAGCACGCCGCGACGCCATGTTCAAGGGCGAGCCGATCAACCTGACCGAAGGCCGCGCGGTGCAGCACATCGCGCTGCGCGCGCCACGCGGCGCGGGCCTGTTCAGTGACGACGTGCACGGCGTGCTCGACGCGAGGCTGGCCTACGCCGAGACTGTGCGCGACAGCGCCGCCAGCGGCATCCGCCACGTCGTCAACATCGGCATCGGCGGCAGCGACCTGGGGCCGCAGATGGTCGTGCCGGCGCTGGATGCGTTCGTGCACCCGGGCATCACCTTCCACTTCGTCTCCAACGTCGACGGGCACGACATCACGCCGGTGCTGCGCAAGCTGAAGGCAGCCGAGACGCTCTTCATCATCGCCAGCAAGACCTTCACCACGCAAGAGACGATGGCCAACGCGCACGCCGCCAAGGCCTGGTTCATCGCCAATGGCGGCACCGACACGCAGAAGCACTTCGTCGGCGCCACCACCAACATCGCGGCGGCGGCGCAGTTCGGCATCAGCACCACCTTCGGCTTCTGGGACTGGGTCGGCGGGCGCTACTCACTGTGGTCGGCGATCGGCTTGCCGATCGCGCTGGCGATCGGCGCCGACCACTTCCGCGAGCTGCTCGCCGGCGCGCACGCGATGGACCGCCACTTCGCCACGGCCCCCGCGCACAAGAACCTGCCGCTGCAACTGGGCCTGCTCGACGTGTGGTACCGCAACTTCCACGGCTTCACCAGCCGCAGCGTCGCGCCCTACCACCAGGGCCTGAAGCGCTTGCCGGCCTACTTGCAGCAGCTGGAGATGGAAAGCAACGGCAAGTGCGTCGACCTGGCCGGACAAAAGCTGCCCTACGGCACCAGCCCGGTGGTGTGGGGCGAGCCGGGCACGAACGGCCAACATGCCTACTTTCAGATGCTGCACCAGGGAACGGATGTGATCCCGGTCGAGTTCATCCTCGTCAAGCGCCCGACCCACGCACTCACGGACCTGCATACCAAGCTGCTGGCGAATGGCCTGGCGCAGTCGCAGGCGCTGATGCTAGGCAAGACCACCGCGCAAGCCGCAGCCGAAAAGGCGCCGACCGCTTCGAAAGACCTCGACGCGCAGACCCTGGCGCGCCACCGCACCTTCCCCGGCAACCGGCCCAGCACGACCCTGATGCTGGACCAGCTGACGCCGCGCTCGCTCGGCGCGCTGATTGCGTTGTACGAACACCGCGTGTTCACCAGCGGCGCGGTGTGGGGCATCAACAGCTTCGACCAGTGGGGCGTGGAGCTGGGCAAGGCGCTGTGCTCCGACCTGCTGCCGCGGCTGGCTTCGGGTGACGTGAGCGGGCTCGATGGGTCAACGGCGGGGTTGATGCAGCGGCTGCGCGGCTGACGCCCGAAGATGAATCTGGTCTTCGACTTCGGCGGCGTGCTGTTCCATTGGCAGCCGCACGAGATCGTCGCTGCCGCGCTGCCCGAGCTCGCGCCCAGCCGCGCGGCGGCCGACCGGCTGGTGGCGGACATCTTTCAGGGTTATGGCGGCGACTGGGGCGAGTTCGACCGCGGCACCGTGGCGATCGACGTGCTGGCGCAGCGCATTGCGAAGCGCGTGCCGGCCGTGACCGCGGCGCAGGCGCGTGCGGTGATCGACGCGGTGCCGGCAGCGCTGCTGCCGATTGCCGGCACCGTCGCGCTGCTTCAGCAACTGCACGCACGCGGCCATGCGCTGTATTACCTGTCCAACATGCCTGAACCTTACGCGCGCCACCTGGAGGCCACGCATCACTTTCTGCGCCTGTTCCGGCGCGGCGTGTTTTCGGCCCGCGTGAAGATGATCAAGCCCGAGCCGGCGATCTTTGCGCACGCGGCCGAGGCCTTCGGCATCGCGCCGGCGCACAGCCTGTTCATCGACGACATGGCGCGCAACGTGGCGGCGGCGCAGGCGGCGGGATGGCAGGCGTTTCAGTTCGATGACCCGGCACAGTGCGTAGCCGAGCTGAGCCGGCGCGCGCTGCTCTGAATTTGTGCCGCCCGACATGACGACATGACCATCAGCGCCTGGGACGCCGAATGCACCGCGCAGCGCAGCGACGAGCTGGGCAAGCTGCTGTGCGACGCGGTCAACGGCGGCGCGTCACTCGGCTTCCTGCCGCCGCTGGACCGCGACCACGCCTGGGCTTACTGGGTCGACGTGTCGCGCCGCATCGCCAAGGGCTCGGTGCACTTGCTCGTGGCCGAACACGGCGGCGAACTGATCGGCGTGGTGCAGTTGCAAGAAGCTGGCGGCGCCAGTGCCGGCCACCGCGCCGAAGTGGCCAAGCTGATGGTGCGCAGCCTGTTTCGCCAGCGCGGCCACGGGCGCCAGTTGATGCTGGCGGTGCAAGCGCTGGCGCGCACGCGTGGCCGCACGACCCTGGTGCTGGACACGCGTGCCGGCGACCGCTCGGAGCGGCTCTTCCAGGCGCTCGGCTGGGTCAAGAGTGGTGAGGTGCCGCAGTACGCACGCGGCGCCGACGGGGCGCTGCAGGCAGCGAGCCTGTATCACCTCTTGATCGCAGGCGAAGGCGGCTGATCAGCCTTTGGTGTCAACCGGCCCCAGCCCACGCACCGCCTGGTGCGCCGCCTCCAGCGCCTGCTCGATCACGCGGCGTTTCCATTCGTCGGTGTCGGTGTAGAACGCATCGCGCGTCTGCTGTTTGATGGCGCGGCGTTGCGCCTCGCCGGCTTCGGGGTGGTTCTCGAGCCACTGGTCGGCGCGCAGGGCCTGCAGCATGTCCATGATCGGCAGCGTGCCGTATTCGAGCGCGATCGCGGTGTACTCGGCCTGCGCGCATTCTTCGTAAGCCGAGAGCCACATCAGCCCCCGCAGAACGGCCGAGCTGGAGCTGCCGTCGTAGATGGAGGTCACGCCGGGGCCCCACCACGCGCGCGCGCGTTGCAGCGCGGCGGCGTCGTCGCGGCACGCGAAGATGCGCTCGCCGATACCGCTGGGCCCCAGGCCCGTGTGCAAGTCGATCCAACCCAGCCGGCGGCAGCGCGTGCCGTGGCGCTGCAGCACATGGCGCAAGGTGACCTGGCTCCAGGTCGGGTTGCGGCCGCCGTAGAACAGGCCTTCCGGGTGATCGTGCTGGCCGCCGGTGATGGCCGTCTGCAGGCCCTTCTCGCCGCCGTGTTCGGCGGCGTAGTGGGCGAGCGCGGCGTTCACCTCCGGCGTCGGCGGCCAGGTGGCAGGCACCACCAGCGCGGCGATCTGGTCGTAGGCCGGGTTGGCCGGCAGCGGCTGGCTGAAGTCGTGGAAGTTGCGGTTCAGGTCGACGTTCTCGTGCGTCGTGCGGCGCCACCACGAAAAGCCGTACGGGTTCAGCGCATGGATGTAGAGCACCGCAACACCCGACTCGCGCACCGCCCGGTGCCAGGCGGCGTCGTGCAGCAGCGTGGTCTGGACGCCGGAGCCGCAGAAACCCTCGACGCCGTGACAGGCGCTGGTGATGATCAGCAGCGCTTGCGCGTCCTTCGGGCCTTCGAGGGCCACGTCCATCGCCAGCGGTTCACCGTCGCGCCCGAGCATCGGGTGCGGGTGCGATTCGACGTCGAGGCTCGCTGCGTCGACGGCGGCGAGGAACTTGTTGCGTGCCTCGGCGTAGCTCTGCGAAAAGTGATCACTCACTGGAGTGCCTTCGTGCTGCGCACTCCGGTATTCGCCTTTGGGGCGGCCCGGCAGGCTCATGCCTTGGCGGGCTGCGCCAGCCAGGCTTCAGCCAGCCGCACCCACAAGGTGGCGCCGAGCGGGATCAGCTCGTCGTTGAAGTCGTAGCTCGGGTTGTGCAGCATGCACGGGCCCATGCCGTGGCCGCCTTCGCGGTGGCTGCCGTCGCCGTTGCCGATGAGGAAGTAACAACCGGGCTTTTCGAGCAGGAAGTAGCTGAAGTCCTCGGCGCCCATGGTCGGCTCGAACTCGTGTACGTTGGGGGCGCCGACCATCTCGGTCATCACGCCGCGCACGAACTGTGTTTCGGCCGGGTGGTTGATGGTGGGCGGGTAGTTGCGCTTGAACTCGAATTCGCAGGTCGTGCCAAAGGCCGCGCTGGTGTGTTCGGCCACTTCCTGCATGCGCTTTTCGATCAGGTCGAGCACCTCCAAGGTGAAGGTGCGAACGGTGCCCTGGATCTCGCAACTGTCGGGCACCACGTTGGTGGCTTCACCAGCGTGGATCATCGTCACCGAGATCACACCGGCGTCGATCGGCCGTTTGTTGCGCGTGATGATGGTCTGGAATGCCTGCACCATCTGGCACGCCACCGGCACCGGGTCGATGCCGTTGTGCGGCATCGCAGCGTGCGAGCCCTTGCCGCGGATCGTGATCTTGAACTCGTTGCTGCTGGCAAACGCCGGCCCGCTCTTGAGCGCGAACTGCCCTGCCGCCATGCCCGGCCAGTTGTGCGCGCCGAACACCGCTTCCATCGGGAATTGGTCGAAGATGCCCTCCTTGATCATCTCGCGCGCACCGCCGCCGCCTTCTTCGGCGGGCTGGAAGATCAGGTAGACCGTGCCGTCATAGTTCTTGTGCTTCGACAGATGCTTGGCCGCCGCCAGCAGCATGGCCGTGTGGCCGTCGTGCCCGCAGGCGTGCATCTTGCCGGGGTGCTTGCTGGCGTGCGCAAAAGTGTTGTGCTCGGTCATCGGCAGCGCGTCGATGTCGGCTCGCAGGCCCACCGCGCGGCCGCTCGTGCCGTTCTTGAGGATCGCCACCACGCCCGTCGTGCCCAGGCCGCGGTGGATCGGAATGCCCCAGTCGGTGAGCTGCTGAGCGATCACGTCGGCAGTGCGCTTCTCTTCGAAACACAGCTCGGGGTGGGCGTGGATGTCGCGTCGCACCTTGGCGATGGCGGCCGCGTCGGCGAGGATGGATTCGATCAGTTGCATGGGGCTTGCTCCGGGGGGACTGGACAGCAAAATCCAGTGTACAGCCGGGCTCCAGGCAAGTCTTGCGCCGGCCCTTTCAAGCCTGGCGCGGGGCTGCGGATCAACGCCGCACCTTGCCGTCCTGCGTCAGGATCGTCATGTCCACATACTTCGAGCCGGTGTGCTTCTGGGCATTGAAGTCGACGAAGAAGCCGCCCAGGTTGTGGTCGCGCAGCGACTCAAGCCCGGCGATCAGGCTGTCTTGCGTGGGCGTGGCGCCGGCGCGGCGCAGGCCTTCGAGCAAGGTCTTGGCGGCGACGAAACCTTCGAAGCTGCTGTAGTTGGGGTCGAACTTCGGGTCGCCTGCCTTGCCGGCGGCCAGGTACTCGCCCGACAGCGGCGTGGTGGGCGAAAACGGGAACGGCATCACCTGGCTCACGATCACGCCGCGTGCGTCGGCGCCCAGTTCGCTGGCCAGCGCCTGCGTGCCGACGAACGACACGTTGTAGAAGCTGCCCGTGAAGCTGGCCTTGCGCGCCGCGCGGATGAACGCGGCGCACGACTTGTAAGCGCTGATCTGCACGATCGCGTTCGGCTGCTTCTCCAGGATGGCCTTGACCGCCTGGTCCACGTCGACGGTGTTGCGCTCCACCGTGCCCAGCCCGGCCGGCTCGAGGTTCAGCGGCTTGAGCGCGCGCGTCACGCCTTCCAGCCCGGCCTTGCCGTAGCTGTCGTTCTGATAGAAGACGCCGATGCGCTGAATGCCCACCGAGGTGAGCTGCTTGATGATTTCGGCCGTCTCGTCGAAGTACGACGCGCGCACGTGGAAGGCGTAGCGGTTGAACGGCACGCGCAGCGCCTCGGCGCCGGTGAAGGGCCCGAAGAACGGCAGCTTCGCCGCGGTGGCCAGCGGCAGCGCGGCCAGGCTGGTGGGCGTTCCGATGTAGCCGAACAGGCAGAACGCGCCGTCCTTGATGAGCTTGCTGGTGTTGGCGGCGCAGCGGTCGGGCTCGTAACCATCGTCCAGGCTGACGAAGTCGATCGGCCGGCCGTTGATGCCGCCGCGGCCGTTGGCAGCGTCGAACTGCAGCTTGGCGCCTTTGCGGAACTGTTCGCCCAGCGCGCTGGCCGGGCCGCTCAGCGCGGCCGACTGGCCGAGCACGATGCGCCGGTCGGCCTGCGCGAGCGCCGGCAGCCCCAGGCTTGCAAGGCCCACGCCCACGCTGTTTCGGATCAAGGTGCGGCGCTGAATCATGGGCAATCTCTGTTGAATCGGGAGCAGGCAGGGCAGGGAGGCGGCCTGACCACTCCAGCATACGGGCTGCCCGAAGCGGCGTGCCGTCGGTCCGCTGCAGGCTGGGGGCCGACTGTGCAATAGTGTGCCCATCGAGCGGCGAGCCGTCCCGCGCACGCCACGGAGCCCCATGAACACCACCCTCGTCCGCGCCGCCTGCCCCCACGATTGCCCCGACACCTGCGCGCTGCGCGTCACCGTGCAGGACGGGCTGGCCGTCAAGGTGCAGGGCGACCCGGATCACCCGCCGACGCATGGCGCGCTGTGCACCAAGGTGTCGCGCTACACCGAGCGCAGCTACCACCCCGAGCGCGTGCTGCACCCGATGAAGCGGGTCGGTGCCAAGGGCAGCGGCACGTTCGTTCGCGTGAGCTGGGACGAGGCGCTGGCCGACATTGCGCAGCGCTTGAAAACAATCGCCGCACGCGACCCGCAGGCCGTGGTGCCCTACAGCTACGCCGGCACGATGGGCCTGCTGCAGGGCGAAAGCATGGCGGCGCGCTTCTTCCACAAACTCGGCGCCTCGCTGCTGGACCGCACGATCTGCTCCAGCGCCGGCGGCGATGCACTCACCGCCACCTATGGCGGCAAGGTCGGCATGCACACCGAGCAGTACGCTCACAGCAAGCTGATCCTGATCTGGGGCAGCAACTCGATCGCATCGAACCTGCATTTCTGGACCTTCGCGCAGGCCGCCAAGCGCGACGGCGCCAAGCTCGTGTGCATCGACCCGCGCAAGACCGAGACAGCCGACAAGTGCCACCAGCACATCGGGCTGCGGCCCGGCACCGACGGTGCGCTGGCGCTGGGGCTGATGCACGAGCTGATCTCCAACGACTGGCTCGATCACGACTACCTCGAACGCCATACCGACGGCTGGCCGAAGCTGCGCGAGCGTGCGCTGCAATGGCCGCCCGAGCGCGCCGCGCAGGTCTGCGGCATCAGCGCCGACGAGGTGCGCGGCCTGGCGCGCGACTACGGCACCACGAAGCCCGCTGCGATCCGGCTGAACTACGGCATGCAGCGTGTGCGCGGCGGTGGCAACGCAGTCCGCCTGATCGCGATCCTGCCGTGCCTGGTGGGCGCTTGGCGGCATGCGGCGGGCGGCGTGCTGCTGTCGGCATCGGGCTGGTTCAAGAGCGTGCGCAACGACGCCGCGCTGCAGCGGCCCGACTTGCTGGCCGGGCGCCGCCCGCGCACCATCAACATGAGCACGATCGGCGACGAGCTGCTGCGCGAATCGAACAAGACTCTGCCCGACGGCCGCAATTTCGGCCCGAAGATCGAGGCGCTGATCGTCTACAACAGCAACCCCGTTGCCGTGGCGCCGGAGTCGCCCAAGGTGGTGCGCGGGTTTGCGCGCGACGACCTGTTCACCGTGGTGCTGGAGCATTTCCTCACCGACACCGCCGACCACGCCGACTACGTGCTGCCCGCCACCACGCAGCTCGAACACTTCGATGTGCACACGAGCTACGGCCACACCTACACGATGCTCAACGAACCGGCGGTTCAGCCGCTCGGCCAGGCGCGAGCGAACACGCAGATCTTCCGCGACCTGGCGCGGCGCATGGGGTTCGATGACCCGTGTTTCAGCGACAGCGACGAAACCCTGGCGCGCTGCGCCTTCAACGCGCAGGTGAATTTCGACGAACTGCGCACCGATTCGTAGTTCGGCACATGGTCGGGCACACCGAACAACGGCGAATCGATGATGCATTTGCCGCTCGGCGTCAGGAAGCCGCCCTCGGCGAACGGCGCATCGGCGATGGGCAGTTTCACCCAGCCCACTTTGCGCAATTCATCGAAGTTCACAGGCGCATTGAAGGCGCAGCGCGCCAGGGTCTCGTCGCTGTCGCTGAAACACGGGTCATCGAACCCCATGTGCCGCGCCAGGTCGCGGAAGATCTGCGTGTTCGCTCGCGC
>JANMYQ010000349.1:0-5019 GCA_031382215.1 Methylibium sp. | reverse complement strand
GTCGCGCGGCGTGAAGGCGCGCAGCGCGTGCTGCACGCGGTTGCCCAGCTGTGCCAGCACGGTGTCGGGCACGTCCAACGGGTTCTGGGTCACGAAGTACACGCCCACGCCCTTGCTGCGCACCAGCCGCACGACGAGCTCGATGCGTTCGGTCAGCGCCGCCGGCGCGTCCTTGAACAGCAGGTGCGCTTCGTCGAAGAAGAACACGAGCTTGGGCTTTTCAAGGTCACCCACTTCGGGCAGCAGCTCGATCAGCTCGCTCAGCATCCACAGCAGAAAGGTTGCGTAGAGGCGCGGCGCATTCATCAGCTTGTCTGCCGTCAGGATGTTGACGACACCCTTGCCGTCCACGGTCTGCATGAAGTCGCTGATGTTCAGCATCGGCTCGCCAAAAAACTTGTCGCCGCCCTGTTCCTCGATCTGCAGCAGGCCGCGCTGGATGGCGCCGACGCTGGCGGCGCTGATGTTGCCGTACTCGGTGGTGAACCGGCTGCCGTTGTCGCCGACGAACTGCAGCATCGCGCGCAGGTCCTTCATGTCGAGCAGCAGCAGGCCGTTGTCGTCGGCTATTCTGAACACCAGGTTCAGCACCCCGGCCTGCGTCTCGTTGAGCGCCAGCATGCGGCCCAGCAGCAGCGGTCCCATGTCGGAGACGGTGGCGCGCACCGGGTGGCCCTGCTCGCCGAACACGTCCCACAGCGTGGCCGGGCAGTGCATGCTCTGGGCCACCGGCAGGCCGCGTTCCTTGATGAGGGCGGCGATCTTGGGGCTCAGCGTGCCGGCCTGCGTGATGCCGGTCAGGTCACCCTTCACGTCGGCCATGAACACTGGCACGCCGAGCTTGCTGAAGTTCTCGGCCAAGGTCTGCAGCGTGATCGTCTTGCCGGTGCCGGTGGCGCCGGTGATCAGGCCATGGCGGTTGGCCAGCGCGGGCAGCAGGTGGCATTGGGTGGCGCCGTGCTGGGCAACGAGAATGGGATCGGGCATGCGGGGCTCCGTGCAAGGTCGAATGGGGCCCAGTCTAAGGGCGCCGCCCGCGCTGCCTTTCAGCCTCGGTCGTCAGCCTCGGCCGTCAGCCTCGACCGTCAGGCACCGCCTTGATCTTGTCCAGGCTGGCCTGGCACCAACATTTGTCGCTGTCGGCCAGCCGCGCAAAAGCCGCTTCGGCCTGCGCCACGGCCTGCGCGTGGCCGGTGCTGTTGCCGGCGGCGCGCTCGACCTGGCCCAGCGCTTCCCAGCCGAAGAAGGCTTCGAGCGCCACGTCGTCGTGGGCCTTCACGATCTCCAGGCAGTTCTGTGCGTGCTGGCGCGCTTGCGTGGTGTCGTCGGCCTTGAGCCAGCTCATCGCCAGCCGGTATTCGGCACGCTCGGTCTCCAGCCACGTGCCGGCGATGGCCCAGTGGCGGCGGCCGGCTTGCGCGGCCAGGATCATCAGCCGCTTCTCTTCGGCCGTGCGCGTGGGCTTCTCTTCCAGCGTGCTGGCAGTGTTGTTGCCGGCGATGGCCAGCGCGCGGTGGTAGGGGTCGCCGTCGGGCAGGCCGGCGGTCTCGGCCATCGCGAGTGCTTCTTTGAGCAACGTCGCGGCGCGCGTGGCGTCGTGCTCGGCCAGGTGGTTGGCCGCCATCGCGGTCAAGCGGATGCGCTCGGAGGCGCCGGCGCCCCGGCGGGGATCGCCCACGCCGCCGGCCCGGGGCAGCGCGCGGACGTGGGGGGCGGTGGCCCGCGCGTCGGTTCTGCCCCGCGCGCCGCAGGGCAAGGCGGCCAGCGCCTGCTGAAAGTCAATCCCTTCCTGCCAGCGCGCCAGGTGCGCGCCGAAGACGTGGTGCGCCAGGTGCGCCATCGCGGGCAGTTGCGTGGTCTGGCTGACCAGGGCCAGACCCTCGGCCTGCAGCCGGGCGGCGACCGCGGCGGCATCGTCGGCGTGGTCGGTCCAGGCCTGGTCGATGAAAGCGTCGAAATCCATGTCCGGGTTCTCCTTTGCAGGGCTGTTACGGTAGCGCACTGGAGGCGCCCTGGCGAATGTGACCCGTGGCGGTGTGGCCGCGGGCTGAAAGGGCCCCGCAGGTAAAATGCCAAGCTGTCCTTCAGTCGATCAGCAAGGGAATCGAGCATTCATGGCGGGTCATTCCAAATGGGCCAACATCCAGCACCGCAAGGGCCGGCAGGATGAAAAGCGGGGCAAGGCCTGGACCCGGGTGATCCGCGAGATCATGGTTGCGGCGCGCCTGGGCGGCGGCGATGCGTCGGCCAATCCGCGGCTGCGGCTGGCGATCGAGAAGGCCAAGGCGGTCAACCTGCCGGTCGAAACCGTCAAGCGCAACATCGACAAGGCCACGGGTGCCCTTGAAGGTGTCAACTACGAAGAGATCCGCTACGAGGGCTACGGCATCGGCGGCGCGGCGATCATCGTCGACTGCATGACCGACAACCGTGTGCGCACAGTGGCCGAGGTGCGCCACGCCTTCAGCAAGTACGGCGGCAACTTGGGGCAAGAAGGCTCGGTGGCCTTCCAGTTCAAGCACTGTGGGCTGCTGCTGTTCGCCCCGGGCACGGCCGAGGACAAGCTGATGGAAGCGGCGCTGGACGCCGGCGCTGAAGACGTGGTGACGGGTGACGACGGCTCGATCGAGGTGCTGACCGCACCGGCCGACTTCGAGGCTGTGAAGACTGCGCTCGAAGCTGCAGGCCTGAAGGCCGAGCTGGCGGAGGTCACGATGCGGGCCGAAAACGGCATCGAGCTCAGCGGCGAGGAAGCCGCGCGCATGCAAAAGCTGCTCGACGCCGTCGAAGACCTCGACGACGTGCAGAACCTGTACCACAACGCCCTGATCGAAGCGTGAGCGCGGCATGAAGGTCCTGGTGATCGGCGGCGGCGGCCGTGAACACGCGCTGGCCTGGAAGCTGGCGCAGGGTGAGCGCGTGCAGACCGTCTACGTGGCGCCGGGCAACGGCGGCACGGCGACCGACGGGCGGCTGAAGAACGTGCCGCTCACCGAAGCGGCCGCGCTGGCCGACTTCTGCCAGGCCGAGAAGGTGGCGCTCACCGTCGTCGGCCCCGAGGCGCCGCTGGCCGCCGGCGTGGTGGACCTGTTCCGCTCCCGCGGCCTGCGCATCTTCGGACCCACGCAGGGTGCGGCGCAGCTCGAGAGTTCGAAGGCCTTCGCCAAGGCTTTCATGCAGCGCCATGGCATTCCGACCGCGCTCTACGCCACCTTCACCGACGCCGCCGCCGCGCACGCCCACGTCGACCGCCACGGCGCGCCGATCGTCATCAAGGCCGATGGCCTGGCGGCCGGCAAAGGCGTGGTCGTGGCGACGACGCCGGCCGAGGCGCACGCAGCGATCGACCACATGCTGACGAAGGTCGGCGAGCGCGTGGTGATCGAGGACTTCATGGCCGGCGAAGAAGCCAGCTTCATCGTGCTGTGCGACGGCCGCCACGTGCTGACGCTGGCCACCAGCCAGGACCACAAGCGCCTGGGCGAAGGCGACAGCGGCCCCAACACCGGCGGCATGGGCGCCTACTCGCCGGCGCCGGTGGTCACGCCCAACGTGCACGCCAAGGTCATGCACGAAATCATCCAACCCACCATCGCCGGCATGGCCAAGGACGGCGTGCCCTTCAGCGGCTTCCTGTACGCTGGCCTGATGATCGACGCCCAGGGCCAGCCGCGCACGGTGGAGTTCAACTGCCGCCTGGGCGACCCCGAAGCCGAGGTCATCCTGATGCGCCTGAAGAGCGACCTCTTCGAGGTGCTGATGCGAGCCACCGACCCGGCCGGCCCGGGCCTGGACGGCGTCGAGCTGCAATGGGACCGCCGCACCGCGCTCGCCGTGGTGGTGGCCGCGCACGGCTACCCGGCGGCGCCGCGCCAGGGCGACGTGATCACGGGCCTGGCGGCGGGATCGCCCGAGCTGCAGGTCTTCCACGCCGGCACAGCGCTGCAGGACGGCGTGCTGCGCAGCAGCGGCGGCCGCGTGTTGTGCGTCACCGCGCTGGGCGACTCGGTACGCGTGGCGCAGCAGCGCGCGCTGGACGCCGTGCGGCAGCTGCGGCTGGACGGCGCGCACTGGCGCAACGACATCGGTCACCGGGCCATGAAGAAGTGAAGCCCCCAAGCTCGCGTTCGCTGCCCGGCGGCTTGCAAGCCGCAGGGCGAACGCCCGCCACTCGCGAGCGCGCAGGCGCTCGCACGGTGCGAGCGCCTGCGGCGTCCGCGCCGCAGGCCGTCCCCGCATGGCCCGGCGAAGCCGGTTCCGTCGGGGGAAGCTTGGTCGCGACGCCTCGATCCTGATGTTCGACCAGTGACCACTGTCAACACCGTCGCCGTGCGCGACTATCTGCTCGGCCTGCAAGGCCGCATCGTCGCAGCTTTCGAAGCCGAAGACGGCCTGCCCTTCCGGCGCGACGGCTGGACGCGCCCGGCCGGCGGCAAGCTCGAAGGCGACGGTCTGACGCAGTTGATCGAGGACGGCCATGTGCTCGAGCGCGGCGGCTGCAACTTCAGCCACGTCAAGGGCGCCTCGCTGCCGCCGTCGGCCACGCAGAACCGCGGCGAGCTGGCCGGCGCGCCCATTGAAGCGCTGGGCGTGTCGCTGGTGATGCATCCGCGCAACCCCTATGTGCCGACGGTGCACATGAACGTGCGGCTGCTGGCTGCGTTGCCGCCGGGCCAGGACGCGGTGTTTTGGTTCGGCGGCGGCATGGACCTGACGCCGACCTACGGCTTCGAGGACGATGCGCGCCAGTTCCACCAGACCTGCGCCGACGCGCTGGCGCCGCTCGGCCGCCACCTCTACGCCCGCTTCAAGCCCTGGTGCGACGAGTACTTCTTCATCAAGCACCGCAACGAAGCGCGCGGTGTCGGAGGCATCTTCTTCGACGATTTCAACGACGGCGGCTTCGAGCCGGGCTTTGCGCTCATGCGCGCGGTGGGCGACGCTTTCTTGCCGGCCTACCGGCCGATCGTGCAGCGCCGCCGCGCCACGCCCTACGGCGAACGCGAGCGCGACTTCCAG
>JANMYQ010000302.1:0-2143 GCA_031382215.1 Methylibium sp. | reverse complement strand
GATTTACCTCGTCAATGGCATCAAGCTCCAAGGCCACATCGAGTCTTTTGACCAGTACGTTGTGCTGCTGCGCAACACCGTGACCCAGATGGTCTACAAGCATGCCATCTCCACCGTGGTCCCGAGCCGCGCGGTCAACTTCCACGCCAGCGAGCCGGGCGAACAGGCCTGAGTTCGGGCCCGCGCCCAGCCACCTTGAGTTCGACGTCCGCCAACGCCGCCCGGCGCGCTGACCTGTCCACGCGCGCCGTCCTGGTGGGTGTGGACATCGGCGGCAGTGCCAACTTCGACGCCAGCCTGGACGAGCTGGCGCTGCTGGCCGCGTCCGCCGGTGACCTGGTCGTGGCCCGTGTCACCGCCAAGCGCCGCGCGCCCGACCCGGCGCTGTTCGTAGGTAGCGGCAAGGCCGATGAGATCAAGGCGCTGGTGGCGGCCACCTCGGCGCATGGCGTGATCTTCGACCAGGCCCTGAGCCCGGCGCAGCAGCGCAACCTCGAACGCCACCTGGGCGTGGCGGTGGCCGACCGCACGAGCCTGATCCTGGACATCTTCGGCGACCGCGCGCAAAGCCACGAAGGCAAGCTGCAGGTCGAACTGGCGCGGCTGCAATACCAGGCGACGCGCCTGGTGCGCCGCTGGAGCCACCTCGAACGCCAGCAAGGCGGCATCGGCACGCGCGGCGGCCCGGGCGAGGCGCAGATCGAACTCGACCGCCGCATGATCGGCGACCGCATCAAGACCGTCAAAGAGCGGCTCGAGAAGGTCAAGCGCCAGCGCGGCACGCAGCGCAAGGCGCGCGACCGGCGCGGGACCTTTCGCGTCTCGCTGGTGGGCTACACCAACGCCGGCAAGTCGACGCTGTTCAATGCGCTGGTCAAGGCTCGTGCCTACGCCGCCGACCAGCTCTTCGCCACGCTGGACACAACGACGCGGGCGCTGTGGCTGGGTGAGTCGCAGAGCTCGGTGTCCTTGTCCGACACCGTCGGCTTCATCCGCGACTTGCCGCACAAACTTGTCGAGGCTTTCGAAGCCACGCTGCACGAGGCCGCCGAGGCCGACCTGCTGCTGCACATCATCGACGCCGCCAGCCCGCTGCTGGCCGAGCAGCAAGCCGAGGTCGAGCGCGTGCTCGAAGACATCGGCGCCGCCGGCGTGGCGCAGATTCTGGTCTACAACAAGTCCGACCTGCTCGCGGAGTCGCGCCGCTCGCGCGAGGCTTCGGACTGGATCGAGATCCATCCCGGCGTTCGCCGTCAGCGCGTTTTTGTCAGTGCTGCCACTGGCCAGGGGCTGCCCCAACTGCGCGAAGCGATCGCCCAGCACGCCTTGGCGCGCGCCAACGGCGCAGGCTTGAACGGCGCGGCGCCGGCCTCACCTGCGATGCGTGTCGGCAACGACGCCACTTCCCCGGGCATTGATCCGGCCCTTGTTCTTTCCCCGCACCAGCATGCGTGACCCAGAAAATCTGACTTTCGTCGCCCGACTGTCGGCCACGGCCTCCGCACTCGGCGCCTGGCTGCGGGCCGCGGCGCTGCGGCGTCGAGCAACGCCCGCGCTCGACGACGGCCTCGTCTACAGCAACCGCAACGACGGCCCGCCCGACCTGGACGAGTTGTGGCGCGACTTCAACCGCAAGCTCAGTGGCCTGTTCGGCGGCAAGGGCAGCGGCCCAGGCCGGCCCAGCCCCGACGACCGCTCGGGCGGCGGCGGCTCCCCCTACCAGCCCGACATGAAGAGCGCCGGCATCGGCGTTGGCCTGATTGCCGCCGTGGCGCTGCTGATCTGGCTGGGCAGCGGCTTTTTCATCGTCCAGGAAGGCCAGCAGGCGGTCGTCACCACCTTCGGCAAGTTCAGCCAGACCAAGGACGCCGGTTTCCAGTGGCGCATGCCGTACCCGGTGCAGGCGCATGAAACGGTGGCCGTGACGCAGTTGCAGTCGGTGGAAGTGGGCCGCAACACCGTGGGCCAGGCCACCGGGCTGCGTGACTCGGCGATGCTCACGCAGGACGAGAACATCGTCGACATCCGCTTCACCGTGCAGTACCGCCGCAGCGACGCGCGGGCCTACCTGTTCGAGAACCGCAACCCCGACGAAGCCGTGGTCCAGGCGGCCGAGTCGGCGGTGCGCGAGATCGTCGGCAAG
>JANMYQ010000331.1:0-2096 GCA_031382215.1 Methylibium sp. | reverse complement strand
CATCAGGTCGGGCGTGGCGACGTAGTTTTCTGAGCCTTGAAACTTCATGGGCGCGGTCTCGCGAGACGGGAGTGGAAGGGTCTCGAACCAGTATAAGGGCGCCCCCTATAATCGCCGGTTGCCGAGTAAAACACCGTCTTTTGCCACCATGAAAATGCTCACTTCCCTGCTGATCGCGCTGGCTGCCACTGGCTTTTCCCTGCAAGCGCGGGCGCAGGACGCCAAGGCTGGCGAAAAGAAGGCGGCCATGTGCATCGGCTGCCACGGCATCCCCGGCTACCAGGCCAGCTTCCCCGAGATCTACAAGGTGCCGATGATCGCGGGGCAGGGCGCCAAGTACATCGTCTCGTCGCTCGCCGCCTACAAGAAGGGCGACCGCAAGCACCCGACCATGCGCGCGATCGCCACGTCGCTGACCGACCAGGACATGGCCGACCTCGCCGCGTACTACGAGCAACTGGGCAAAGATGGTGCACCGGGGGCCGCCAAGGCCGCCCCGGCGCCGTCGCCCGCGGTGGCCGAGCTGCTGAAGAAGGGCAATTGCGCTTCCTGCCACGGCGAAAACTTCAACAAGCCGATCGACCCGAGCTACCCGAAGCTCGCCGGCCAGCATGCTACTACCTGTACTACGCGCTGAAGGCATACCAGGTCGACAAGAATCCGCAGGTCGGCCGCAACAACGCCATCATGGTGGGCATGGCCAAGCCTTTCACGCACGCCGAACTGAAGCAGGTGGCGGGTTACCTCGCGACGCTGCCGACCGATCTGAAGACGGTGCCGCAATCGCGCTTTCGCTGAGCCAAAGCACCGAATCACCCCAGGCCGCTGCGATCCAGCGGCCTTTGTCTTTGTGCCGGTTCGCGTCGGGTGGCTCAACTCCGGCCCGGGATGGACGATATCGAGGCTGACTCGCGTCCCGATGCCCACCCATGCTGAAGAAGATCGCCATCCAAGACCTGCGCCTGGGCATGCACCTGCATGAACTCTGCGGGCCCTGGCTCGACCACCCCTTCTGGCGCGCGAAGTTCCTGCTGGCCGACCCGGCCGACATTGCCAAGCTGCGCGAAAGCGGCATCACGGAATGCTGGATCGACAATGCCAAGGGGCTCGACGTGGAGCCCCGAGCGGCGCCGGCCACGCCTTTGCCGGTCGCGCTGAGCGAAGCGCCGGCCGCACTCCGAACCGCCGAGCCGGCAGCCTGCTCTTTGAACGAAGAGCTCTCACGCGCCGCGCTGCTGGTGAAGAAGTCGCGCGCGGCCGTGCTGTCGCTTTTCAGCGAGGCGCGCATGGGCAAGACCATGAACACCGAGCAGTGCGCACAGCTGGTTGGCGAGATCACCGAGTCGGTCTGGCGCAACCCGGGTGCGCTGGTCAGCCTGGCGCGCCTGAAGACCCACGACGACTACTCCTACATGCACTCGGTCGCGGTCTGCGCGCTGATGGTGTCGCTGGCACGCCGGCTCGGCCAGGACGAAGCCGAGGCGCGCGGCGCTGGCATGGCCGGCCTGCTGCACGACATGGGCAAGGCGCTGATGCCGCTCGAGGTGCTGAACAAACCCGGCAAGCTCACCGATGCCGAGTTCGCCCTGATCAAGACCCACCCCCTGCGTGGCCACGAACTGCTGCTCGGCGGCAATGCCACGGCGGCGGCGCTCGACGTCTGCCTGCACCACCACGAGCGACCCGATGGCAAAGGCTACCCGCATGGCCTGAGCGGCAATGCGCTGTCGCTGCAGGCGCGCATGGGCGGTGTCTGCGACGTGTACGACGCGATCACCTCGAACCGCCCGTACAAGGCGGGCTGGGATCCGGCCGAGTCGATCGCGCGCATGGCCGAATGGACCCAACAAGGCCAGTTTGACCCGCCGGTCGTGCACGCCTTCGTCTCCAGCCTGGGCATCTACCCGACCGGTTCGCTGGTGCGGCTGCAGTCGGGCCGGCTGGCCGTGGTCGTCGAGCAGAACACGGCGGCGCTGGCTGCGCCCAAGGTCAAGGTGTTCTTCTCGACCAAGGCGCAGATGCCTGTATCGCTCTAACTCGTCGACCTGAACCATCCCGGCTGCAACGAACGCATCACCGGGCGCGAGTCGAACGCG
>JANMYQ010000301.1:0-8795 GCA_031382215.1 Methylibium sp. | reverse complement strand
TTCTTGCCGTCGGTGGACAGGATTGCGACGTTGTAGATCGGCTGGCTCGCGGGGTCGAAGCGCGACACGCGCGGCTCCTTCACCTCGTCGCGCAGCAGCGGGCGCACCAGCGCCACCTTCTCGCGCACGTCTTCAGCCGCCTTGCGGCCATCGACGTCGAGGTTGAACTCGACGATCACGACCGAGGTGCCTTCGTAGGAGCGTGAATACAGCGAACTGATGCCGGCGACGGTGTTGACGGCGGCTTCGACCTTCTTGGTGACTTCGCTCTCGACGATCTCGGGCGACGCGCCCGGGTAGTCCATCGCGACCACGACGGTCGGGAAGTCGATGTTCGGGAACTGGTCCACCGACAGGCGCTGGTAGCTGAACAACCCGAGCACCACGAAGGCGAGCATCACCATCGTGGCCATCACCGGGTTGGCGATCGAGACGCGGGTGAACCACATGGCGGGGCTTGCTCAGCGGGTAGCGGAGGACGCGGCGGCGATGGCCGGCGCAATCACTGGCGCCGATGCTGGTGCCAAGACCCGCACCGGCGTGCCGTCGCGCACCAGCCCGGCCGAGCCCGACAGCACCCGCGCGCCATCGCTCAAGCCCGTTGTGATCTCGACCCAGGGCTGGCCGTCCACCTCGCCGCGCTGGCCCAGTTGCACGGTCCGCAGCTGCGCCTTGTCGTCCAGCACCTGCAGCACGTAGGGCAGCGACTGGTCGGTGCGCACCGCGGTGAGTGGCACCGCCAGCGCGGTTTTTGCGGTGGTCGCGATGCGGCCCTTGGCGAACAGGCCCTGGCGCAGCGCCGGTTGCGGGTCCACCGCCAGGTAGACCATCACCGAGCGGCTGCCCACCTGGGCGCTCGGGTTGATGCGCGCGACCTTGGCGATGACGGGCTGCGCAATGCCGTCCATCTGCAAGGTGGCCGGGCGGCCGATGTCGAGCGCGACCACGTCTTCGGGCGCGATCGCTGCTTCCAGTTCCAGCCGGGACAGGTCGACGATCTCGAGCAGCCTGGCATCCACCGACACCCGCTCGCCCACCTGCACCAGGCGTTGCGATACGAGCCCGGCGATCGGCGACACCAACGTGGAGTCGCCGCGCGCCTTGCGGGCCAGTGCGGCGGCCGCGAGCGCCGCCTGCAGGTTGGCCTGCGCGGCGGCGTCGTTGGACACCGAAGTCTCCAGCCCGGTCGGCGAGATGAAGCCCTGCGCCACCAGCGCGCGGTTGTTCTCGAGCGCGCGTTTGGCAATGTCGGCCTGCGCCGCAGTGGACGAAGCCGTCTGCTCGGCCTGGCGCAGCCGCCAGTCGAGTTCGGTGGTGTCGAGCTGCCCCAGGACCTGTCCGCGCTTGACACTGTCTCCCTCGCGCACCGTCAGCGACTTGACCTCAGCGGCGACCTTGGCCTTGATGACGGCACTGTTCACGGCCTTCAAGCCACCCGACACCTCCAGCGTGCGGGTCAGCTCTAGCTGACGCGCGCTCACCATGTCGGCAGCAGCCAAGTCCAGCGCGACCACGGCTTTTTGTGCCATCAACGGCGCCTGTTCGGCCTTCCGCGCCTGCAACGCGCGCGCGACGAACCCACCCAGCACCGCGACCGCCACCACCGGGATCAGCCACTTCATCCAGCGTTTCATGAACGGGGTTTCCCTGTCTTCTTCTTGGCGGCGCCAGCCGCTGGGGTTTTCTTCGGCACTTCGAGCCCGTGCAGCACCAGGTCGATGTGGGTGGCGATGAAGGCCTTGGGTTCGATCGAGTGGCCCACACCGCACGCGCCGATGGAATGCTTGTGCATCACCAGGAACAGCATCGGCGCCATCAGCGCATGCACGACCTCGGGCACGTCCACAGCGCGAAACTCGCCGCTGTCGATGCCGCGCTGCACCAGTTGCGACACCATGTTCTCGGCCGGGTGCACCACCTCGTCGACGTAGAACTCGGCAATCTCGGGGAAGTTGCGCACCTCCGACATCATCAGCTTCATGATGCCCGAGGCGCGTGTCTCGCCGATGCGCTCCCACCACAAACCGAACACCAGCGCCAGCAGCTCTGACGAGCTGCCCTCGAAGTCACGCACGATCTGCGTGCCCTCGGCGATCTGGTTCACCATGTTGTGGCGAATCACTTCCTTCAGCAGCTCTTCCTTGCTGGGGTAGTACAGGTACAGGGTGCCCTTGGACACGCCAGCGCGCACCGCCACCTCTTCGGAGCGGGTCGCGGCAAAGCCCTTTTCGACGAACAGGTCGAGCGCGGCGTCCAGCAGTTCTTGCGGGCGGGCTTCCTTGCGGCGTTGCCGGTTGGTGGTGGCTGGCGGGGTCGTGGAAGGCATGAAAGATACTGACTGATTGGTCAGTAATGTAGTCGGCCCCAAGATAGCGGTCAAGACAGCACCCGACACCCATTGATCCAGCGCAATGTCCATCAGCATTTTCGACCTGTTCAAGATCGGCATCGGCCCGTCGTCGTCGCACACCGTCGGCCCGATGAAAGCGGCGGCGATGTTCGCACGCCGCTTGCACGACAGCGGCTTGCTGCCAAACACTGCCAGAGTCGAAGCGCGGCTGTACGGGTCGCTCGGTGCCACCGGCAAGGGCCACGGCACCGACAAGGCGGTGCTGCTGGGGCTGCAGGGCGAGATGCCCGAGACCATCGACCCCGACGGTGTTGCCACGAAGCTGCGTGAACTGCGCGAACGCGGCAGCCTGCTGCTCGACGGCGTGCATGCGGTGCCCTTCAACGAGCGCACCGACCTGGTTTTCCTGCGCCGCGAATCGCTGCCGTTCCACCCCAACGGCGTGCGCTTCAGCGCGTTTGCGGCCGATGGCAGCGTGCTGGAAGAGCGGCGCTACTTCTCGGTCGGTGGCGGGTTCGTGGTGTCGCAGGAAGAGGCCGACGCGCCGCCCGGCCAGGCCCGCATCGTTGAAGACGGCACCTTGCTTCCGCACCCGTTTGCCAGTGGCGATCAGTTGCTGGCCACCACCCGCCGCACTGGCTTGGCCGTTGCCGCGCTGATTCGCGCCAACGAACGCGCCTGGCGCAGCGATGCGCAGATCGATGCCGGCATCGACGCGATCTGGGACGCGATGAAGGCCTGCGTCGAGCGCGGCTGCCGCACCGAGGGCCACCTGCCCGGCGGCATGAAGGTGCGCCGGCGCGCGCCCGAACTGTTCCGCTCGCTGACCCAGCGGCCTGAACAGGCACTGCGTGATCCGCTGACGATCATCGACTGGGTCAACCTGTACGCGATGGCCGTGAACGAGGAGAACGCTGCCGGCGGGCGTGTGGTCACCGCGCCCACCAACGGCGCGGCCGGCATCGTGCCGGCGGTGCTGCACTACTACGACCGCTTTGTGCCCGGCGCCAACGTGCAGGGCGTGCGCGACTTCCTGCTCACCGCCGGCGCGATCGGCATGCTCTACAAGCAGAACGCGTCGATCAGCGGCGCCGAGGTCGGCTGCCAGGGCGAGGTGGGCGTGGCCTGCTCGATGGCCGCCGGCGCGCTGTGTGCGGTGATGGGCGGCACGCCCGAGCAGGTGGAGAACGCCGCCGAGATCGGCATGGAGCACAACCTCGGCCTCACCTGCGACCCGGTCGGCGGGCTGGTACAGATCCCCTGCATCGAGCGCAATGCGATGGGCTCGGTGAAGGCGCTCAACGCCGCGCGCATGGCCTTGCGCGGCGACGGCACGCACTATGTGTCGCTCGACAAGGTCATCAAGACCATGCGCGACACCGGCCGCGACATGATGACCAAGTACAAGGAAACCAGCCGCGGCGGCCTGGCCGTCAACGTGATCGAGTGCTGACCTTCGGCGGATCGGCAAGGTGTTGAGTCGGCGATGCCGTCGCGCGCGTGGATGTTGTGCGCCCGCGAATGGCAAGCTGTGCGCCGGTGCTGGCGTAAAGAACCGTGAAGAGCCCGCCGACGGTTTCGATCGGCCGGCGCCCTCTGCCTAAAATCCGTGCCGATGAAAAACAAGCTCTGGATCGGTGCACTGGTGGTCACGCTGGCTGCGGCGGGCGGCGCCGCCTGGTGGCTGCGCGACCGCGATGGCGGCGTCAGCTACCGCAGCGCGAAGATCGAACGCGGTTCACTGCAGGCAGCGGTGTCGGCGTCCGGCACGGTCACGCCGGTGACCCAGGTGCAGGTCAGCTCGCAGGTGTCGGGGCAGATCAAGGAGCTGCTTGTCGACTTCAACAGCGAGGTCACGCAAGGCCAGTTGATCGCGCGGCTCGACCCGGAAACCTTCGAATACCGGCTGCGCCAGGCCAGCGCCGACCTGGAAGCCGCGCGTGCTTCGGTGCTCACCGCGCAGGCCAACGTGATGCAGGCCACCGCGCAGGTCGGCAAGGCGCGCGTGGACGTGCAGGAAGCGCAGCGCGACCTGGAGCGCAAGCAGGACCTGGTGGCGAAGAACTTCGTCTCCGCCGTCGAAGCCGAAAGGGCCTCGGCCCTGGTGCGCACCCTTGCCGAAAGCCTGAAGGCGACCGACGCACAGGTCGCCGTCGCGCGTGCGCAGGCGCAGAACGCGCAGGCCATCGTGAAGCAGCGCGACGCGCAACTGGCGCAGGCGCGCATCGACCTGGAGCGCACGCAGATTCGCTCGCCGGTCACCGGCATCATCATCAAGCGCAGCGTGGAAGTGGGTCAGACGGTGGCGGCCAGCCTGCAGGCGCCCGAGCTGTTCGTGATCGCCGCGAACCTGAACGACATGCAGGTCGAGACCGCGATCGATGAGGCCGACATTTCGCGCGTGCGGAATGCGCAGAAGGTCAACTTCACGATCGATGCGTTCCCGGGCCGAAATTTCGAAGGCACCGTCAAGCAGGTGCGCAAGGCCGCAGTGTCGGCGCAGAACGTCACCACCTACACCGTGGTCGTCGCCTTCGCCAACCCCGGCGCGAGCCTGCTGCCGGGCATGACGGCCAACGTGCGCATCGTCACCGACACGCGCGACAACGTGCTGAAGATGCCCAACGCGGCGCTACGGGTGCGCATCGCGGGGGTCGAGCCGTCGGCGTCGGCGTCGTCGGGTGCGGCGCCGGCTGTGCGCACCGGGGCGTTGCCCGACGCGGGCCCGTGGTCGTGGATCGGTTCGGCGCAGGCCCAGCCCGCCAACGGCGAGCCACGTGCACCCCCGGCAGGCGGCGGTCCGGGCCCGCTGCGCGAGCGTCTTGTGGGCGAACTGGCGCTGGATGCCGATCAGCAGGCCAGGCTCGACGCGATCCTGGCCGACCTGCGTCCGCGCTTCGTGGCCCTGCGCGAGCTCGCTGAGGACGAGCGCGCCGCCGCACGCGACAAGGTGATGGGCGAACTGCGCGAGCGCCTGGCCAAAGTGCTGACGCCGGCACAGCGCGAGCGCTATGCGCAGATACAGGCGGCGCGCGAGACCCGCGTGGCCGGGGCGTCCGCGTCTGCACCGGCCGCCGCATCTCAGGCCGCTGCATTACCGGCCGTCGCGGCCGGTCTCCGGCCGGCGGCGTCGGCACCGCGCAGCGTGGGTCCGGCGTCCGCGGCTGCTCCGGCGGCGCGTTTGCCCGCCACGCCGTCGGCCAACGCCGTGGCGGGCGACGGAACGCGGGCGCCCGGCGGCGCGGCAGGCGGTGGCCCGTTGCGCGAATTCCGCGACCGCCTGGTGAGCGAGCTGCAGCTCGCCCCGGCGCAGGTCGACAAGGTCGACGCGATACTGGCCGAAGCGCGCCCGCGTTTCGGCGAACTGCGCAGCCTGCCCGAAGAAGAGCGCCCCAAGGCCCGCGAACGCATCCTGGCCGAACTGCGCGCGCGCGTGGCCGAACAACTCACGCCGGAGCAGAAGCCGAAGTACCAGCAACTGCTGGCCGAGCTGGGCGGCCGGCAGAGCACGCGCGGGCGCATCTTCCTGCTCGGCGCCGACAACAAGCCGACGGCCTACAACGTGCGGTTGGGCATCAGCGACGGCGTGGCCACCGAGTTGATCGTGATGCCGGGCACGCCGGGGGCCGACGCGCTGGTCGAAGGCGCCAGCGTGATCACCGGTGTGGTCAACAGTGCGGCGGCCAGCGTGCCGGGCCGTCCTGCCACGCCCGGCGGTCCGCGGCCGTTCTGATGGTTGATCCAAGCGCCTGAAGCAAACCCCCATGCCGCTGATCCAGGCCCATGAACTGGTCAAGACCTACGCGATGGGCGACCAGACCGTGCACGCGCTGCGTGGCGTGTCGCTCAGCATCGAAGCCGGCGAGTTCGTCGCGATCATGGGTGCGTCGGGTTCGGGCAAGAGCACCTTGATGAACATCCTGGGCTGCCTGGACCAGCCGAGCTCGGGCACCTACCGGCTCGCCGACGAAGAAGTCGAGGCGATGGGCGGCGATCAGCTCGCGTCGATCCGCAACCGACGCATCGGCTTCGTCTTCCAGCAGTTCAACCTGCTGCCGCGCACCAGCGCGCTCGAGAACGTCGAGCTGCCGATGGTCTATGCCAACGTGAAGCCGGCCGAGCGCCATGCGCGCGCGATGGAGAGCCTCACGCGCGTCGGCCTGGACCAGCGCGCCGCGCACACGCCGGCCGAGCTGTCGGGCGGCCAGCAACAGCGCGTGGCGATCGCGCGGGCGCTGGTCAACCGGCCGCAACTGATCCTGGCCGACGAGCCGACTGGCGCGCTCGACTCGCAGACCTCGGAAGACATCATGCGGCTGCTGACCGAGCTGAACGCGCAGGGCATGACGGTGATCATCGTCACGCACGAACACGACGTGGCCGCGTGGGCGCGGCGCCGCATCGTGTTCAAGGACGGGCGGCTGATCGAAGACCAGGCGCAGGTGGCGCATCGCCCTCTGGAAGCGAGCCCGGCATGAACGCACTGGCCGCCCTGCGCTCCGCGTGGCGCGCCCTCACCACCAATCTGATGCGCAGCATCCTCACGATGCTGGGCATCATCATCGGCGTCGCGGCGGTGATCACGATGATCGCGGTCGGTTCGGGCGCGCAGAAGCGCGTCGAGGACCAGATCAAGGGCCTGGGCTCCAACATCATGCTGGTGCTGCCCGGCGCGCAGACGGCCGGTGGTGTGCGCCTGGGTGCGCAGACGGGCCAGACCCTGACCGAAGAAGACGCGCTCGCGATCGCCAAGGAGGTGCCCGAGGTGCAGGTGGCCGCGCCGTCGCTGCGCACCGCCACGCAGGTGGTGGTGGGCAATACCAACTGGGCCACCTCGGTGCTGGGCACCACGAGCGACTACCTGGAGGTGCGCGACTGGCCGCTCGAAGCCGGCCGCACCTTCGAGGCGTCAGAGGCGGCCGGTTCGGGCAAGGTCGCACTGATCGGCCAGACGGTCGCGCAGCAGTTGTTCGGCGACGCCGACCCGATCGACCAGACCATTCGCGTGCGCAAGGTGCCGCTCACGGTGGTCGGCACGCTGGCGCGCAAGGGCCAGAACTCGCAGGGGCAGGACCAGGACGACGTGGTGATCGTGCCGCTATCGACCTACCGCAACCGCATCCAGGGCATGAGTGGCGGGCGCCTGAAGCGCGTCGGCTCGGTCAGCGTGAAGGTGGCGGAAGGGCAGAGCATGAAGGCGGCCGAAGCCAACATCCGCGAGCTGCTGCGCCAGCGCCACCGCCTGCAGCCGGGCCAGGACGACGACTTCAGCGTGCGCAACCTGACCGAGATGCTGGCCGCGCAAGAAGAGTCGAGCCGCGTGATGACCCTGCTGCTGGCCGCGGTGGCCGGCGTGAGCCTGATCGTCGGCGGCATCGGCATCATGAACATCATGCTGGTCAGCGTGACCGAGCGCACGCGCGAGATCGGCCTGCGCATGGCGGTGGGCGCGCGCGGGCGCGACATCCTGTCGCAGTTCCTGATCGAGGCGGTGACCCTGAGCCTGATGGGCGGCGCGATCGGTGTGGTGCTGGGCGCGTTGGCCACCTGGGGCGTGGCCGAATTTGCCGGCTGGCAGGTGGCGCTGAGCGCCAACGCGGTGCTGCTGGCGGTCGGCTTTTCGGCCGCGGTGGGCGTCTTCTTCGGCTTCTACCCGGCCCGGCGAGCGGCGGCGCTGTTGCCGATCCAGGCGCTACGTTACGAGTGAATTTCAATCACGAGGCATTGCATGACGGGTCGACGAAATCTCTTGCTGCTGTCCTGCGCCACCTTGCTGCTGGGAGGCTGCGCTGCGGTGCTCGGGCCGCGCAACATCGAGGTCTCGCAGCAACGCCTGCAGGAGCTGGTGGCGCGGCGCTTCCCGGTCAACAAGCGCTACCTCGAATTGTTCGACGTGAGCATCGGCACGCCGCGTCTGACCTTGCTGCCCGAGGCCAACCGCATCGCCACGCAATTCGACGTGAGCGCCACCGACCGGCTGCTGCGCCGGCCGATGAACGGCAGCATGGACCTGAACTACGCGCTGCGCTTCGAGCCAGCCGACAACACGGTGCGTCTGGCCGACGTGCGGGTCGACAGTTTCTTGCTGAACGACGTGCCGGGCCCGCTGCAGAACCAGCTCAACCGCATCGGCCGCCTGCTGGCCGAAGAGATGCTGGACGGCGAGGTGGTGCACACGCTCAAACCCGAGGACGTGAAGAACGCGCAGGGGCGCGGTTACCGGCCGGGCGAGCTGAAGGTCACGCCGCGCGGCCTGCTGCTCACGCTCAACCCCAGCCCTTGACCAGCGTTGCCTTAATTTAGTTTAGGGCTGCGCTGAACAAGCCGCCGATTTCAGCGATTCGGTCGCGAGTGTTCGCGGCGCGCGATTTTGACAGGCCAGGATCCGCCGATCGTGTCGACTGGCGGCCGTTTCAGCCGCGACAGCGCGTGCTGCGCCGAGCTG
>JANMYQ010000300.1:0-5690 GCA_031382215.1 Methylibium sp. | reverse complement strand
TCAAGCGAGCGCCCAAAGAGTCGAGGGAGGCGTAATATAGCTGTATGGATGTCCAGTACATTGGCTCAACTGGAGCTAAGCGGATACCCCTTATGGATGTCCAGTACATTGGCTCAACTGGAGCTAAGCGGATACCCCTTAGTTTTATACAGTCTTTGATGCAAGCCCCTGTTTTGAGGCCGGCCGGCCCGGCAAGACGCACGCAGTGTTCAGGCAAGTACTAAGTTGCTTTCAGCAAGTAGATGCGAAAGAATGCCCACCGTGACACCCGACCTCGACCCTCTGCCCGCCCGCA
This sequence comes from Methylibium sp., assembly GCA_031382215.1. Taxonomy (GTDB): domain Bacteria; phylum Pseudomonadota; class Gammaproteobacteria; order Burkholderiales; family Burkholderiaceae_C; genus LGRD01. Next base: position 5,395 of record JANMYQ010000300.1, on the reverse strand, counting down.
TCGAAGCCGTGCGCGAGTTCAACCGCTTCTACACGCGCCGCATCGGCGTGCTGCATGAAGGGCTGCTCGACACGCGCTTCTCGCTGACCGAGTCGCGCCTGCTGTGGGAGCTGGCCCACCGCGACGCCCCCACCTCCACCGAACTGGCGCGCGAACTCAAGCTCGACCCCGGCTACCTGAGCCGCCTGCTGAGCGGCTTCACGCAACGCGGGCTGATCAAGCGCACGCGCTCGAACGACGACGCGCGCCAGCAGCGCCTGAGCCTGTCGGCCGCCGGCCGGCGCGCCTTCGCGCCACTGAACACCCGCTCGCAAGCCGACGTGAGCGGCCTGCTGGCCGGCCTGACCGAGCCGCAGCAACAGCAACTGCTGCAGGCCATGGCGGCGCTCGAAAAGCTGCTCGCCAGCGACGCCGGTGGCAGCAGCAACAGCGGCAGCGCGCGCCCCAGGCCCCCGTACCTGCTGCGGCCGCACCGGGCCGGCGACATGGGCTGGGTGGTGTCGCGCCATGGCGCGCTCTACGCCGGCGAATACCACTGGGACCTGCGCTTCGAGGCCTTGGTGGCGCGCATCGCGGCCGACTTCATCGAGCGTTTCGACGCCACGCGCGAGGCCTGCTGGATCGCCGAGCGCGACGGCGCCAATGTGGGCAGCGTGTTCCTTGTGCAGGCGCGCGACGACGCGACCCACGCGCCGCTGCCCGGCGTGGCGCAACTGCGCATGCTGCTGGTTGAGCCGGCCGCGCGCGGGCTGGGCATCGGCCAGCGACTGGTGGACGAATGCGAGCGCTTTGCGCGCCAGGTGGGTTACCGCAAGATCGTGCTGTGGACCAACAGCGTGCTGCTGGCCGCACGCGGTATCTACACCCAGGCCGGCTACCGGTTGGTGGCCAGCGAGGCGCACACCAGCTTCGGCCACGCGCTGGTGGGCGAGACGTGGGAGCTCGAACTGTCGTGAGCGCCCCGACCGCCCCCACCACCGCCGACCCCGGCCCGTGCCCCTGCGGCAGCACCGCCACGCTCGCCGCCTGCTGCGGCCGCTACCACGCCGGCCCGCAGCACCTGCAGGCGCCGACCGCCGAGGCGCTGATGCGCTCGCGCTACAGCGCCTACGCGCTGGGCCGGCACGACTACCTGCTCGCCACCTGGCACCCCAGCACTCGGCCGGCGAGCCTCGAAGCCGACCCGCCGGCGCTGAAGTGGCTGGGGCTGCAAGTGCGCCGCCACGAACAGCCGGACGACACGCACGCGACCGTCGAATTCATCGCCCGCAACAAACTCGCCGGCCGCGCGCAACGCCTGCACGAAACCAGCCGCTTCGTGCGCGAAGGCGGGCGCTGGTTTTACGTGGACGGGAACGTGGACGGCGATTTGCGCTGACGCGCAGGGCACCCGGAGCGCCAGCTCAGGCGAACTCTTGCCGGATGCTCGCCGACATCAGGCGCCGGATGATCCAGGCCAGCACCGCGCAGGCGCACAAGGTCATCACGATGGCCATCACCTTGGCTGCGGTGACGAAGCCACCGAACACGTCGAGCACCTGGGCCGGGATCGGCGCGCTGCTGAGCGTGCTGCTGACCACCGACTGCACCACCTCGTGCTGAAGCCACATGCCGGCCAGGTTGGCCACGATGGCAAAAACCAGCATGCCGATGAACACCCGGCGCGCCCAGTTCAAGCGCAACAGCAGCCCGATGGCCGAGGCCAGCGTGGCAAACGACACCACCAGGCCGGTGCCCACCACCCAAGGCAGGTAACCCACCAGCAGGCCGGTCAGCAGCGGTAGAGACGGAGCCTTGCGCTGCAGGCCCGGCAAGATGGACGTGACGGCCGCGTTCTGCACCAGCGCAGACACGCAGGCCAGCGCCGCCAGCACGATGAAGACCCAGGCGGTGGCGGTGACAAAGCGCGAACGGGCGCCGACGTTGTAGGTTTGCGGCATGAGGCTCCACACAACAGCCCGCTCGGGGTGGGGCAGCTGCATCAGCCACATTCTGAAACGTCGCGCCGGACAAAACATCCCCCCGTGGGGGGACCATTTATGGGATGTGTGTAAAAAGTTGTGATAGCGCAGAGGCGTGGCCACGCCAGCGTGATCAAGCGACCCTGACGCCCGATGATGAGAAGCCTGCCGAACACCCTCGAGGAGCCCCCATGCACCGCACCGCCTTTCGCCGCTTGTTCCTTGCCACTCTGCTGGGCAGCGCCACGCTGGCCGCGCAGGCGCAGACCGCCCCGCCCATCAAGCCCGGCCTGTGGCAGGTGCAGAGCGAACGCGAGGTCAACGGCCAGAAAGCGCCCGACCCGATGGAGCGCATGAAGGACCTGCCGCCCGAAGCGCGCAAGCAGATGGAGACGATGATGAAGCAGCGCGGCGTCGACATGGGCCAGGGCGGCGGCCAGCAGAAGATCTGCCACACCCGCGAGTCGCTCGACCAGGGGCGCTGGAAAGGTGACGGCGAACGCTGCAAGACCGACATCACCAGCCGCAGCGCCAACGCCTGGAAATGGCGCTCGGTCTGCACCCAGCCCGAGTTCGAGATGGACGGTGAAGCGCTGTTCGCCAACCTCGAGAACTACACCGTCAAGACGCTGATGAGCTCGCAGCGCCAGGGCAAACCGCAGACCATGCGCATGACCGTCACCGCCAAGTGGGTCGGCGCGGACTGCGGCGATCTGAAGCCGATGCAGGCGCCGCCGGCCACCAAGTAGCCGCCGCCTGCAGCGCGCCGGTGGGGCGCGACCACCCTGCTGCGACAATCGCGGCCCCTCCCCTGAGCGCGCCACCCGGCGCGTTTTGCCCACCCGCCCATGCACCGCGGAATCGTCTACGCCGCCCTGGCCTACATCTGCTGGGGGCTGTTCCCGCTCTACTTCCTGCCGCTCGCCACGATCCCGCCGGTCGAGGTGGTGGCACATCGGGTCGTGTGGTCGCTGGTCTTCCTGCTGGTGCTGCTCGCTGTGCGGCGCCAGCGGGCCTGGCTGCGGCCGCTGCTGGGCCAGCCCCAGGTGCTGCTGGCGTTCACCGCGAGCGCGCTGCTGCTGGCCACCAACTGGGGCATCTACATCTGGGCCGTGACGAACGGCCACGTGCTCGACGCGAGCCTGGGCTACTTCATCACCCCGCTGGTCAACGTGCTGCTGGGGACCACGGTGCTGCACGAGCGCCCGCGGCCGGCGCAATGGGCCGCGCTGTCGCTGGCCACTGCCGGCGTGGCGTGGATGACCTGGCAAAGCGGGCAACTGCCCTGGATCGCGCTCGTGCTGGCGGCGTCGTTCGGCACTTACGGGCTGCTGCGCAAGGTGGCGGTGCTCGGCCCGCTGGACGGGCTGTCGCTGGAGACGCTGCTGCTCGCGCCGCTGGCGTTCGTGGCACTGGCGTGGTGGTGGGTGCAGGGCACAGCTCACTTTCCGGCCAACTCTTTGGCCGCCTCTCTGGCCGAATTCCCGGCAAGCGACTGGAAGACCGACCTGTGGCTCATCGGCGTCGGCCCGGTCACCGCCATCCCGCTGCTGCTGTTCGCCGCCGGCGCGCGCCGCATCACGCTGACCACGCTGGGCCTGCTGCAGTACCTGGGCCCGACGATCCAGTTCGGCTTGGGTGTGTGGCTGTTCCGCGAGCCGCTGACGGCGCAGCGGTTGATGGGGTTCGGGTTGATCTGGGCGGCGCTGCTGGTCTACAGCGCCGACGGGTGGCGTGCAACGCGGCGCGCCACGCCATCCGCACCGGACCCTTCAATATAGAATGTGACCAAGTTGGTCATCTGGAGCGGTCTCGTGGAACAAGTTCAAGTTGCTCAAGCCAAGGCCCAGCTTTCCGCGCTGCTGGAAAGGGTCGAGGCCGGTGAAGAAATCGTGATCGCCCGCCGTGGCAAGGCCATCGCGCGCCTGATCCCCGAACCACGCCGCACACAGAGTGCAGCCAGTGCCCTGGCCGATGCATGGGCCCTGGGAGGCCTGGAGATCGAACCCGCGCCCGACCTCGCATCGGAGCCGCTGGCGGTCGAACTGGACTGAGCATGGCGCGCTTCCTGCTGGACACCAACGTCCTCATCGCCGTCAGCAAGCGCCGACCTGGCTTGGCCGAGCGCCTCGCCGAATTGCGCGCCAGCGACATGCTTCTTTCGTCGGTGGTGCTTGCCGAGATTGAATACGGGATCGAGAAGAGTTCGAAACCCGATCTGAACCGGCAGGTCTATGACGCCTTGCTGCGTGGCTTCGACGTGATTGATTTCGGCGCAACCGCCGCTCGACACTATGGTGCCCTGCGCGCCGGCCTCGAGAGGCAAGGCCAGGTGATCGGCCCGAACGACATGATGATTGCGGCCCAGGCGATCGCGGTGAATGCCGTGCTGGTCACCGACAACGTGGGCGAGTTTTCCCGGGTCCAAGGCCTCTCGATCGAGAACTGGCTGGCCGAGTCAAGCTGAGTGAATGCCCGCTGGCGGCGCGCTTCAGTTCATGGCCGCCCATGTCGGGACCGCAACATCAGCCGCTCCCCACTCCGGCGCGGCACTCACCACATCACCGATCACCAACAACGCCGGGCTGGCGAAGGCGCCGGCTTCGACGGTTTCAGGCAACGACGCCAAGGTGCAAAGTGCTTGCCGCTGGTCAGCCCCGCAGGCGTTCGAGATCACCGCGGCCGGTGTGTCCGGCGACAGGCCGGCGGCCACCAGCTCACCCACGATCTGCGCGCAGCGCGCCACGCCCATGTAGATCACCAAGGTCAGCCCGCTGCGCGCCAGCGCGGCCCAGTCCGGCCCGTCGCCACCGGGCTGCTGGTGGCCGGTGACGAGCGCGACGCCGCGTGAGTGGCGGCGGTCGGTGACGGGCAGGCCGATGGAGGCCGGGCCGGCGATGCCCGCGGTCAGACCGCAGACGACTTCGACTCCGATGCCCGCGTCGCGCAGCGCGTCGCACTCTTCGCCGCCGCGGCCGAACACGAACGGGTCGCCGCCCTTCAGGCGCACCACGTGTTCGCCGGCTTTCGCCTGCGCCACCATCAGCCGGTGAATGAACTCTTGCGGCGTGCTCTGGCAACCGCCGCGTTTGCCGACGTGGATCACGCGGGCGCTCTTGCGCGCGTAACGCAGCACGCCGTCGCCGACCAGGTCGTCGACCAGCAGCACGCTGGCGCGGCGGATCGCCTTCACGGCCTGGATCGTCAGCAGATCCGGGTCGCCGGGGCCGGCCCCGACCAGCGTGACGGTGGGCGGCTTGAAGGGGTCAGGCATGCGATTCATGGGGCAGGGGTTAGGGCTGCGCTGAACAAGCCGCCGATTTCAGCGATTCGGTCGCGAGTGTTCGCGGCGCGCGATTTTGACAGGCCAGGATCCGCCGATCGTGTCGACTGGCGGCCGTTTCAGCCGCGACAGCGCGTGCTGCGCCGAGCTG
>JANMYQ010000283.1:0-8007 GCA_031382215.1 Methylibium sp. | reverse complement strand
GTGATCGACAACCGCAACGTCTTCGAGGTGCTGATGGACGCCGTAAGGAGCTGCTCGCTGGGGCAGATCACGAATGCGCTGTTCGAAGTGGGCGGGCAGTACCGGCGCAGCATGTGACCTCGCCGCACGGCCGGGTGGGCTGGCTAGAATATTTCTGCCGGATCGGTCCATCCGGTCACCGACAGCACACTCAAGGAGTTCATCGCATGATTCATGACCTTCAAGCAGCCCGCCGGCAGCGGCGCCTCACCGTGGCAGCGCTGTTCGCCGCCACCCTGGCCGCCGGCTGCGCCCAGATGGGCATCGGTGGCGGCAAGGCCGACGGTGCGGCACCGGCACCGGCCGCGGCGGCACCCGCGCCTGCCGGCGGCAGCGCAGCGGCGGCACCAGCGTCCGGCAAGATCGGCCCGGGCATGAACGCGCAGGGCCAGGTGGTGGACACCAAGAAGGTCGAAGAAGGTTACGGCCGCAAGGTCAAGGGCGTGGGCGACTGGGAGGGCGAGATCACCGGCGTGCCCGCGCCAGGCAGCAAGTTCGGCCAGCTCCAGATCGGCATGGGCATGCAGCAAGCGAAAGACCTCGTCGGCCAGCCGACCGACCAAGGCGGCTACGTGACCGGCAAGGCCTTCATTCCCTGGTACTTCGGTGCCGGCAAGTACCGCCACGAGCTGGTCTACAAGGGCATGGGGCGGTTGATCTTCGCCAGCCCGAGCAGCTTCGACTTTGCCAGCGGCAACCTCGTCTGGATCATCCACAGCGCGGCCGAAACCGGCTACCGCTGATGACCGCTGCTGACGGTTGCGGCGGCTCAGCCTGATCTCAGGCGAGCCGCTTCAGCAACTCCACCGCGGCAGCCGGCGCGCGTTCCTTGGCGCCGCTGATGAAGAACATGAATACGTCGCGAGGCTGGGCGACATTAGCGGCTGCGGCTGTGTTTTCAACACGCGGCAGATCGGTCGGCTCGGCGCCCGAGGCCCACACGCGCGCTCGATCGGCCCAGGCGCCGAGTGCCTCTGGCGCATAACCGCTGGGCAGCGCCGATTCACAGCGCATCAAGCGCGCGTAGACGAAGTCACCGGTCAGGTCGGCAAAGCTCGGGTGTTCGTCGGTGTCGGCGAACACGGTGGCGCAGGCGTACTGGCGCGCGAGCTTCAGGTAGGCCGGCGTCATGAAGCTCGCGTGCCGCACGTCGAGCACATGGCGCAGCGGCAGGCCGTCCACCGCTTTCGGCAAGCGGCTCAGGAAGGCTTCGAAGTCGTCGGGCTCGAAACGTTTGGTGGGCATGAACTGCCAGACGATCGGCCCGAGCTTGGCGCCCAGCTCGGAGATACCGCTGCCGATGAAGCGCTGCATCGACTCGCCGTTCTCGGCCAGCACTTTGCGGTTGGTGGCAAAGCTGGAGGCCTTGACCGAGAACACGAACCCCTCGGGCGTCTCGTCGCGCCAGCGCGCAAAGCTGGCCGGCTTCTGGGTGCCATGGTAGGTGGCGTTGATCTCGATCGCGCTCAGTTGCCGGCTCGCGTATTCCAGCTCGCGCGCCTGCGGCCAGCGTTCGGGGTAGAAGTTGTTGCGCCAGGGCGGGAATGTCCAGCCGCCGGTGCCGACGCGGATGGGCGGGTTCGGGGCAGGCGGGTTCGGGGCAAGCTTGTTCGTGGCGATTGTCATTTCGGCACCTCGGCTTTCACGTCAGACTTCAAGTCAGCCTTCACGTCGGTGGTGATCGATGCGATGCGTCGACGCAGGCGAGCCGCTTCGTTCGCCTCGCCGGCCGCGTCGGCACGCTGCGCCTGCACATTCAGCCACGCAAGCAAAGGCCGGCTCCAGCCTTGCGCCGAGGCGGTGTCGACCGCCACGCCGAACAAAGCCGGCTGGGCACGGCCGCTGCGCAGCAGCACGCCGGCAGCGACCAGGCGCGAGACCGGGTCGGGCAGCGCGCTCAACGCCTTGCCCGATCCGTCACCCGCCAGCGCTTCGCGCTGGGCGGCCGGCAGCAACGCGGCGTCTTGTGGCGTTGCCTTGCCGGCCAGGTAGGCCGCATAGGCCTGCTCGGCGGGCGGGGCGTCCTGCGCCAAGGCGGCATAGCCGGGACAGTCTTCGAACACCAGGCTGGCCACTCTGGCGGCACAGCGCGTCAGCTCGGCGCGCGCCAGCAGGTCGGCGCGGCCAGTGCGGGCCAGTTCGGTGCGCGCGCGGTTGAACTCCAGCGCTTCGAGGCGGCTGTTGCCGGCCAGGTAAGCGGCGGTGGCGCGCTCAAGTGACGCCTTGGCGTTCATCTGCCAGTCGGGCGGTGGCGGCGTGCTCGAACAGGCGGCCAGACAGGCCACCGCGGCCACCAGGGCCGCCGCGGCGGCGGTGGTCCAGTTCGCCCTCATGGCAACTTGATCTCGGTGTCGCGCGCGAATGGCCACTTGCGGTTCACCTCGTTGACGAGCTGCTCCACCTTGCGCAGGCTGGCCTCGACTTCGGCGCGCAACGAGCCCATGTCGGTGGTGGCTTCGCGCGTATTGGTGGCGATGCCCTGCGCCTCCACAAGCAGCGCATCGACCTTCTTCAGGCTGTTGCGCGCGTCGCCCAGCAAGCCGTTCAATTGCTGCACGGTGGCCTGGGTGTCCTTCATCACGCCGGCCTCGCCGAAGACCTGGGTGTCGGCCTTGCCGACCAGCCCATCGGTCTTCAAGGCCAGGCCATCGATCCGGCGCACCAGGCCGTCCAGCCGCGCCAGCAGGGCGTTGGCGCGGTCCAGGGTCACGCCGATCTTCTTCGATTCCTTGTCGTCGCCCATGATCACGCCCAGCGCACCGCGCGGGCTGTTCAGCGTTTCGGTCGTGGTCTGCAGGTTGCGCAAGGTGTTGTTCAGCGGGGCGTCGGTGGCGGTCATCGTGCTCAGGTTGGCGAGCAGGTCGCGCACGCCGGCCATCAGCTTCGGGATCTCGGCCGCCGCGTCGCCGGCCAGCAGCTTGCGCACCGCACCGTCAGGCAGCAGCGGGTCGGTCAGCACACCCGTGAAGGCGCGGATCTTGGGCGCGCCGACGAGGCCGCTTTCCATCGTGAACACGCTCGACTCGCGCAGCCAGTGCGCGTCTTTGGTGGCCACGTCGACCACGATGCGCGCATTGCCTTCGTCCGACAATTCGATGCGCCCGATGCGCCCGATCGGGAAACCCGCAAAGGTCATGTCCATGCCGACCACCACGCCTTCTGAGTTGTCGGCCACCAGCACCAGGGTCTGCTTGCGCTCGAACGCGCCGCGCGCATACAGCACGTAGGCGGCCGACGCGCCGATCAGCAGCAGCACGCACCACAGCAGCAGGCGCGCCTTCAGCTCGAGGTGGGCCACGGGCGGGCTGTCCGGGCGAGGATCGGGCGGCGAGGGGTCGGGTTGCATCGGGTCAGCAGGCACGGCGAAGCATCAATAGTAGTTGCCGACCAGCGACAGCATCTCGATCAGCAGCACCACGGCCAGCAAACGCGCCAGGCGCGTGATGTCGGCGTTCGGTCGGGCTGCACCGGCCAGGCCTTCCTGCGGCGTCGGCACCATCGGGATCACGGCCACGGCCAGGCTCAGGAACAGCGTCTTCAGGCCGAAGATCAGCACGATCACCGGGTTGAACACCTGCCCCACGGTGCGGGTGAAACCGGGGATGCCCCAACTCGCAAAGCCGTACAGCGAAATGTAGGCCAGCACCAGGGTCACGGCGCTGCTGATGGCCGCCAAGGTGATGACCGAGAACACGCCGGCCACCGCGCGCGGCAGCACGGTGTCGCGGGTCGGGTCGAAGCCGGCCGATAGCTGAGATTCGAACTCGCCCGCCAGACGCATGCTGCGCACGTGCTCGCCCGCCGGCATGGCATAACGCAGCGCGGCAAACAGCGCGGCCGACAGCGGAATCAGTTCCAGCACCAAGGTACGCACCAGCACATCGAGTGCATAGCGCGACAGGCCATAACTCAGCGACGTGGCCAGCACGATGCGGATGATCACCAGCGCAACGATGGCCGAGAACACCGTGAAGCTCGGCAGCATCGGCCGCGTGGCCGCATAGATGCCGTGCAGCATCTTGCGGCGCTGCGAACGCCGGTAACTCGACGGTGACAGCGCCAGGACCCAGATCTGCGCGCCGAACTGGATCACCTGCCACCAGCCGACCCACCATTGCAGCAGCGCCGGGCCCCACCCGCGCGGGGGCGGGCGGGGCGCTTCGTGCGGGGAGTCGATCAGGACAGCTTGTCCAGCGTGCCGGTGGCCTCGGCAAGCAGGTAGTAGAAGGTCACGCGGCTCTTGCTGCGGCTGTCCTTCATCTTGGCCAGCACGGTTTGCATGCCGTTGTCGGCGGCCGCGGCAGCGAGGCCCAGCTTCTTGGCGGCAAAACCGTCGCGCACGGTCGCCAGCTCTTTCACGTCGGTGCCAGACACCAGCGACGAATCGCGGTTCTGCAACGCGATGCCGCAATACTTCACGATCGCCTTTACGGCTTCTTCGTTGACGTTGCTCGTGTACTTGGCCACATCGGCCGAATAGTCGCTCATGGAGTCTCCAGAAGTTGCAGGGAACACACCGGGGCCGGCCCCTGGCCGGTTTCGCGGACGGTGACTGTACCGCGCCAGCAGCGTCGCGTCCCTCACATCGGCAGGGTCGCGCTTGACATCCGTTCACCGCAGTGATGCGGCTCGGAAGAGGCTCTTCAGCCCCGCTGCGAACGTTCTGTTTCTGTACGCGCTGCGGCACCGAACCGATAATCGCGCCCATGATTCGATTGCTGGTGGGCCTGGGCAACCCCGGGCCGGAATATGCAGACACGCGCCACAACGCGGGCTTCTGGTGGATCGACGCCGTGGCCAGACAGCTCGGCGCGCGCCTGACGCCGGAGCGCAGCTACTTCGGCCTGGTCGGGCGCGTAAGTGCGCCGGGCGGCTCGCTGTTCCTGCTGCAGCCGATGACGTTCATGAACCTGTCGGGCAAGTCGGTGGCGGCGCTGGCGCGCTTCTTCAAGATCGCGCCGGAAGAGATCCTGGTCGTGCACGACGAACTCGACCTGTTGCCGGGCCAGGTGAAGCTGAAGCAGGGTGGCCGCTCCGGCGGCCACAACGGCGTGAAGGACATCGACGCCCAGCTGGGCTCGCCGGAGTACTGGCGCCAGCGCCTGGGCATTGGCCACCCGGGCGAGAAGTCGGAGGTGGTCGACTACGTGCTGCGCAAGCCGGCCCCCGACCACCGCGAGGCGATCGTCAAGGCCATCGAGCAGACCTTGCCTGCCCTGGACCTGATTTTGGCCGGCGAGATGGAGCGCGCGATGATGAAAGTGCATGCCAAGCCGCCGCGCCCGAAACCGCCGCGGCCCGAGCCCAAGCCCGAGCCCAAACCCATGCCCAAACTTGTCCCCGATGCCGAGGAGCCGACACCGTGAGGATCGTCGCCGCGGCCTTCTGCGCAATGCTGTTGAATGGCGCCACGCAGGCCCAGATCGTCTACCGCTGCGGAACCGAGTATTCGCAGACACCTTGCCCGGGCGGCAAGATTCTGGAATCGTCCGACCCGCGCTCCGCAGCGCAGCGGGCCGAGGCGGTTCGGGTCGCCGCACAAGACCGCAGGACGGCGGCCGAACTGGCGCGCGAGCGGCGTGCGCTCGAAGCCGGCACCCAACCGGCGCGGGCCACCGGCTTCAACGGCCGGCCCGCGGCGGGCGCATCGGCGCCAGCCCCACGCGTCAAGGCGAAAAAGTCTTCACGGGCCAAGCCCGCCGAGGGCACCGAACGCGCCGACTTCGTGGCGCTGGAACCCGGCACGCCGGGCAAGCGGGTCAAGCGCAAAAAGGAAGCGGCGCCCCGCTAGCCACCCGACTGGCCGTGCGGATTCAGCGCGGTGCGGGCTCGACCGCAGCAGCAGCCGCCAGCGCCTGCAGGCGCCGGTACTTCACCCACAGCGATTGATTCGTCTCCACATGCGCCGGGCTCACCGGAATGCAATCCACCGGGCAGACCTGAACGCACTGCGGCTCGTCGAAGTGGCCGACGCATTCGGTGCACTTGCCCGGGTCGATCTGATAGATCTCGATGCCCATGCTGATCGCCTGGTTCGGGCACTCGGGCTCGCACACATCGCAGTTGATGCACTCGTCGGTGATCAGCAGTGCCATGCGATGCTCACGCCTCCGGCGTCTTCACACGCTGCTGGAGCCGTGCGAGCACCGACGGCGACACGAACTTCGACACGTCGCCACCCAAATTGGCAATCTCGCGCACGAAGGTGCCCGAGATGAACTGGTGCTTGTCGCCCGGCGTCAGGAACACGGTCTCGACCTCGGGCATCAGCTGGCGGTTCATGCCAGCCATCTGGAACTCGTACTCGAAGTCGCTCACCGCGCGCAGACCGCGCACCACCACCTTGCCGCCCTGCCCCACCACGAAGTCGCGCAGCAGGCCGCGAAACGCCAGCACCTCGACGTTGGGGTACTGGGCCGCCAGCTCGGTGGCGATCTCCAGACGCTCGTCGATCGGGAACATGGTGCGTTTGTGGTGCCCCGCCGCCACCGCGACGATGAGCCGCTCAAACAGGCGGCTGGCCCGGCGCACCAGGTCTTCATGGCCCAGGGTCATGGGGTCGAAGGTGCCGGGGTAAACGGCGGTGAGTCGTGTCACGGAAGTCAATGCTCGCTCCACGCTGATTGAGGGCGTTGGCAGTGTAGCCCTCTGTCGCTTACCGATTCAATTACCGCTTCACTCACCGCTTCTCAGCGCTTCTGCGCCAGATGAAAGTGCACCGCGCCGGCGCGGCCGATCCGGTGGAGCACCAGATCGTGCAGCGAGGCCGAGTCGGGCGTCAGGGCGCGACCGGCTTCGATGTAGACGAATCCGTCCGGCACCACCAGCCGGGCTGCAGCGGCGATGGCCGGCAGCAGCAGGTCCGAATCGAACGGCGGGTCGATGAACACCAGCTCGTAGCTCTGCGGCGCGCAACGCGCCATCCAGGCAAGTGCGTCGGCGTTGGTGATGCTCAGGGCCGTGGCCTTCAGGCGCTGGCGGGTCTGCTCCAGGCTGGCGGCGAGGTGGCGGTCGCGCTCCAGCAGCAGCACCTGCGCGGCGCCGCGCGACGCGGCTTCGAAGCCGAGCGCGCCCGAGCCCGCAAAAGCGTCCAGGCAGCGCCAGCCGCTCAGGTCCTGCCCCAGCCAGTTGAACAAGGTCTCGCGTACGCGGTCGGGCGAGGGCCGCAGCCCCGGGTGGTCGGCCACCGGCAGCTTGCTGCGCTTCCACGCGCCGCCGATGATCCGCACCTCTCGTGGAGGGCCAGCCGGCCCTCCAGGCCCACGAGCCCCGTGCGCGGGCCTCACAGCCGCACCGGAATGCCGTCGCGCGCCATCAGCGCCTTGGCCTGCCCCACGGTGAATTCGCCGTAGTGGAAGATGCTGGCGGCCAGCACCGCGTCGGCACCGCCGATGCGGATGCCCTCAGACAGGTGCTGCAGCGCGCCGACGCCGCCGGAGGCGATCACCGGCACGCTCACTGCGTCGCTCACCGCACGCGTCAGCTCCAGGTCGAAGCCGATCTTGGTGCCGTCGCGGTCCATGCTGGTCAGCAGGATCTCGCCAGCGCCTTCATCGGTCATGCGCTTGGCCCAGGCGACGGCGTCGAGGCCGACGTTCTTGCGCCCGCCGTGGGTGTACACGTCCCAGCCGTCGCCGCGCGCGGTGCGGTCGTCACCGCTGCGGCGCTTGGCGTCGATGGCCACGACGATGCACTGCGCGCCGTACTTCTGCGAAGCGTCTCGGATGACCTGCGGGTTGGCCACCGCGGCCGAGTTGAAGCTGACCTTGTCGGCCCCGGCGTTGAGCAGGCGGCGCACGTCTTCGACCGTGCGCACACCACCGCCGACGGTCAGCGGGATGAACACCTGCGAGGCCACCGCTTCGATGATGTGCAGGATCAGGTCGCGCCCGTCGCTGGTGGCGGTGATGTCGAGAAAGGTCAGTTCGTCGGCGCCCTGGTCGTTGTAGCGCGCGGCAATCTCGACCG
>JANMYQ010000261.1:0-1928 GCA_031382215.1 Methylibium sp. | reverse complement strand
GGCCGGCAGACATTCATGCGCTGATTCGCGCTGAAACCGCCGCGCCGCTATCCGGGATGATGGGGTGGTGCCAGCGGCTCAGGCCAGGCGCATGCCGGTGTGGCGCGCTGTGCTGCCCTGGCCCACGGCCGCCGCCGCCATGGGCCTGGCGAACAGGTAGCCCTGCGCCGAGCCGCACCCCAGCCGCGCCAGGATCTCGGCGTCGCGTTCCGTCTCCACGCCTTCGGCCACCACCTCGACGCCCAGGCTGCGCGACAGGCCGATGATGGCGGCGACGATCTTGGCGCTCTCGGCACGCTCATTCAGCGTGCGGATGAAGGAGCGGTCGATCTTGAGCTTGTCGAAGGGCAGCTCGGACAGGTAGGCCAGGCTCGAGTAGCCAGTGCCGAAGTCGTCGAGCGCAATCGTCATGCCGGCGGCCTTCAGCAGCGCGATGACGCGGCGCGCCGCGCCGATGTTGCGCACCAGCGCGTTCTCGGTCAGCTCGATCTCCAGCCGCCCCGGGTCGAAGCCGGTCTCGTGCAGCACGGCCAGCAGCTGGTCGGCCAGCGTCGGGTCTTCGATCTGCGCGGCCGCCACGTTCAGCGACAGCCGCAGCGCGGGGTCGAAGTCGCGGGCGTCCAGGCAGGCACGGCGCAGCAGGGCTACCCTGACCAGGGCGATGATGGCAGGCCCGATGGGCCCGCAAGAGGCGATCACGGATCAACGTACTTTCGAAGGCTGGAAGAAGCTCGTATGAAGACCCATCAGGCAACCAGCGATTCAAGTGGCGTCTACCGCGAGCGCACTGGCGATTTCGGCAAGTGGACTCCCGGCTCTGCCGACTTGGCTGCAGGTTTTGACGTAACGAAAAACAACACCGTCCCGGCCCATCAGGTCGTCTACGTGTCGGCAATCCCGCTGACCATGATCCCAGTTGGTCCCGAGTCGGATCAGCCAATGGGCTGAGCAGGGCCGATCATTGAATCCCGGCTCGCGGGTGGCCTTCGCCTTCGGCGAATACAGCGTACTGCTGCTGCGGCGCGGCGGACGGCTTGGCGGGACCGACTTCTATAGAGCCGAACCGATTGATCTGTAAGCGCCTTGGCGGAGCGCACCTCCGCCCGACCGTTTAATTACTCGTCAACAGCGTACAACCAAGAGCAGTGGACCTCGTCGTTCGAGGGTCAGCTCCTGATCCCGCGAGGCCGCCTATCGTCCCGCTTACTTGCGTCGTTGAAGCCTGTCTGCTTGGCACCAGCCCGGCATGCGCGACGAAGACCCGGTCAAGGCTCCACGTAGGGTTCCGGCTATTCAGCTGCCCCGCGATCTAAACTGCGCACTCATGGGTACATGGCGGCTACATGGCGGCTACATGGCGGCGCACAAAGAAAAACGGGCCAGAAGCCAAAGCCTCTAACCCGTTGATTTCGTTTAACTTTTCTGGTGGCCTGGGGCGGAATCGAACCACCGACACGCGGATTTTCAATCCGCTGCTCTACCAACTGAGCTACCAGGCCGTGAGCCTACGATTATAGCGGGGTCGCTGATCCCGCCTGCTACAGCATCCCGCTGCGTTTGTTGCGCGACAGGTCCACCCCCAGCTGCTTGAGTTTGCGGTACAGGTGGGTGCGCTCCAGCCCGGTCTTTTCGGCCACGCGCGTCATGCTGCCGTTTTCCTGCGCGAGGTGGAACTCGAAGTAACTCTTCTCGAACGCGTCGCGCGCTTCGCGCAGCGGGCGGTCCAGGTCGAAGCTCTGTTCCGATTGCGGCCCGAGCATCAGCGGCGCAGTGGGCAGCATCACGCCGCCGGTCATCGCCGACTCGACCGTCAGGCCGGCGTCGTTGTGGAGGTTGTTGCCGGTGTTCGCCGCGGTGCCGGTGCGCGAGGCCGGCTTGGCCAGTCCTTGCTCCACGGCACGCAGCAGTTTCTGCAGCGTGATCGGTTT
>JANMYQ010000260.1:0-36688 GCA_031382215.1 Methylibium sp. | reverse complement strand
GTGCGGGCAACGACACCATCTCGGACTTCAACGCGTCGTTAGATCACCTGTTCTCGCTGGATGGACCGACGCCCTTCAGATGGCTGGGATACACAAGTGAAGCTAACCGCATCGTCTACGGAGTTCAGGTGCTTGGCGGCGGCGACGGCGATGATGTTCTCACGACGACGCTCGGTGTCGACTCGATCACAGGCGGCCGAGGCGATGACAGAATCGTGTTGCGCGACATTGGGTATACCGTCAGCAGCGGTTGGAGTGGTGCGACCTATAGCGTCCGACCCGACCCCACGGTATTCTTCGCACGCGGCGACGGGCACGACCGGATCGAGTTTCAGGAATACGGTACCCACGCGACGTACTTTGACATCACATACGGCAACGAGGCACGCCTCGGCGTGGGGATTGGTTTCGCGGCAGACATCGATGTCACGGACTTGACGTTCGCCAAGACAGGCGCATCGTACGTGGTCAGTGTCGCGAACGGCGGCGGCGACATCACGCTTGTCGATGCGAATGCCCCTGACGGATCGACGCTGTCGAAGTTCGACATAGGGCTGCACTTCTCCGGCGAAGGCTACGGCTACGAACGGAACCTCAACGGCAGCACCAACGATTGGAGCGCGCTAATAGCTGCACGGCTCGCCACGAACAATGTCAATGTCCTAACTGCTGGGCGCGATTTCCTGTTCGGAACCGCGGGAGCCGACTCTCTCGCTGGCGAGGGGGGCGGTGACTACTTGTATGGCGGAGCAGGGAACGACACGCTCCGGGGCGGTGCCGGCAACGATCGAATCTGGGGCGGGGAGGGCAACGACCTGATGATCGCTGGCGGCTCGGAAGCGGTGGAGGGGTACTGGGGTGCGGATGAATTGGACGGTGGTGCTGGCAACGACAGCTACCTCGTTGTGGCCACCGACAGATACGTCCAAATTTACGACCATGGTGGAGCAGACACGATCCAGTTCGGCGCTGGTATAAATCCCTCGGACATTCGCGTCCGGAATGGAGCGCCCACCCTCATTCTGGAGAATTCGGATGGAACGTTGTCCGTGTCCGTCAACTATGGCCTGGCAACAGGAACGGCAACGCCTAACGGCGATTCCGCAGCGAACTATGCAGTCGAACAAGTAAGGTTTGCGGATGGCACTGTCTGGACCATGGAACAAATGCGGCAAATGGCGATGCGAATTGACGGAACAGCCGCCGCTGACACGATTGCGGGTACCAGCGAGCAAGACAAGATCTTTGGTTTGGCCGGCAATGACTCGATCGACGCTGGCGGAGGCAACGACTTCCTCGACGGTGGCACGGGTATTGACACGTTGAAGGGGGGCGCAGGTGACGACTCGTACGTGGTAGATAGCTCGTCCGACATCGTTTTGGAATCAATCAATTCGGGTGTTGACGCGGTAGAGGCAAGCGTGAGCTTCGCGCTTGGTTTGAACGTCGAAAGGCTCACCCTCACCGGCACATCCGCCATCAACGCCACCGGCAACACCTTGGCCAACGTCCTCACCGGCAACATCGCCGCCAATACCCTCAACGGCGGCACTGGCGCCGACACGATGGCCGGCGGCGAGGGCAACGACACCTACGTGGTCGACAACACCGCCGATGTCGTGACCGAGCTGGCTGCCGAAGGCACGGACCTGGTGCAGTCCAGCGTGACGCACACGTTGGCCGCGAACATCGAAAACCTCACCCTCACCGGCACCACCGCCATCAACGCCACCGGCAACACGCTCGACAACCTGCTCACCGGCAACAGCGCCAACAACGCGCTCACCGGTGGCGCCGGCAACGACACGCTCAACGGCGGCACCGGCAACGACACCATGCTCGGCGGCGCAGGCAACGACACCTACGTCGTCAACGTCGCCACCGACGTGGTCACCGAGCTGGCGAACGAGGGCATCGACACCGTTCAATCAGGAGTGACCCTCACGCTCGGCAGCAACGTCGAAAACCTCACCCTCACCGGCACCACTGCGATAAACGCCACCGGCAACACGCTGGACAACGCGCTCACCGGCAACAGCGCCAACAACACGCTGACCGGCGCTGCCGGCAACGACACGCTGGACGGTGGCGCGGGCACCGACACGATGCGTGGCGGCGCGGGCGACGACATCTATGTGGTCGAGCGAACTGCCGACGTGGTGACCGAGAACGCCAACGAGGGCATCGACACCGTGCGCTCGTCGGTCACTCTGACCTTGGGCAGCAACGTCGAGAACCTGACGCTTTCCGGCACGACCGCCCTCAACGGCACTGGCAACACCTTGAACAACGTGTTGACCGGCAACACCGGCGCCAACGTGCTGGCCGGCGCAGCGGGCGACGACACCTACGACGGCGCAGCGGGCAACGACACCTTCACCGACACCGCCACCACGTCGAACGACACCTACCGCTGGGGCATCGGCTCAGGCCTGGACACACTCACCGATTCGGGCGGCGCGCTCGACCATGTGGACCTGTTCGCCGGCATCACCAAGAGTCAGTTGAAGTTCGTGAAGAACGGCAACAACCTCGAGCTCAGCGTCACGGGGCAGGCTGACAAGCTCACGATCAACGGCTGGTACGTGTCCAGCGCCAACCAGATCGAGGAGTTCTGGCTCGGGGACGGCAGCAAGGTGCTGGCCTCGGAGGTTCAGGGGCTGCTGAGCGCGATGGCGGCGTTCACGGCTCAATCGGCCGATGCGTTCGAGGGCGGGCGGGCGACCATCTTGCCGATCCGGCAGACCACCGACCTGTTGATGCCTTCGGCATTGATGTGAGCTGCGGGCGCGGCCTGGCGGTGCGCGACCTGGCCAGCGCCCCGGGTGCGCTCAGGAATGCAAGGTCTTCAGCACAACCTCCGGGGCCGTTGCCACCATCGTGAGCAAGGCTGCCGCTGGGCCGGTGGGCTGGCGGCGGTGCTGCTCCCAGTTCTGCAGGGTGCGCGTGCTCACGCGCATCAGGCGGGCAAATTCGCTTTGCGACAGACCAGTGCGTTCACGCACGGCTTGCACATCAGGGGCATGCAGTGCCAGGTGCCGAACCGCCCGCGCCTTCTTGCCGCCAGCAAGGGTTTTTGCTTCCTTCAAGCTCTGCAACAAATCATCGAACAAGGTCTTGTCCATCTCACAACTCCTTCACCAGTTCTTTCACGTAAGCCCGCAGCAGCGCGGTTTCGCGGTCACTCAGCGTGTCTTTGACAGATTTCGGATAGATCACCAGCATGTAGATCTGCTCCCGCACGGTGGCCCAGTAGTAGATCGCCCGAACGCCGCCGCTCTTGCCCCGCCCTTGTGCGGCAAAGCGCACTTTGCGTATTCCGCCACCATCGCGAATCAAGGCCCCGCACGTCGGGTCCGCCAGCAGCATGTTCTGCAAGGCCCGGTATTCATCGTCGGTGAGCAGTGCCGTGACCAGTCGGGTGAAGGTCGGCGTTTCGACAAACTCCATCAGCACCATTCTATACGCCATTGGCGTACTTCCGGGGCCGCGGGCCTGCCGATCTGGCCCTACACCGACCTGGTGACGCCATCGGCGATGATGGCGAAGTGACCGCCCCCATCGCCATCGTCAGCGCCATGCACGAAGAACTGCGTGCGCTGTTGCCCCTGCTGCTGAACCCGGCCCGCGAAACACTCGCCGGCCGCGAGTTTCACCAAGGCTCGATCCACGGCCGCTCGGTGGTGCTGGTGCTGTCGGGCATCGGCAAGGTGGCGGCGGCCACCACGGCGGCGTTGCTGGTGCAGCGTTTTGGCGTCGGGCCGCTGGTGTTCACCGGGGTGGCCGGCGGCTTGGGGGCGGGGGTGCGGGTGGGCGACGTGGTGGTGGCTCATCAGTTGATCCAGCACGACATGGACGCCTCGCCGCTGTTCCCGCGCTTCGAGGTGCCGCTGACCGGGCGATCGCGCTTCGATGCCGATGCGGCGCTGGCCGATGCGATAGCCGCGGCGGCCGATCGTTGTCTTCTCGGCGCCGGCCCACTGATCGGCGCGACGAAGCTGGCCGAGCTCGGCATTCACCAGCCGCGCCTGCACCGCGGCCTGGTCGCCAGCGGTGACCGCTTCGTCTCCAGCCATGCCGAAAGCGATGTGCTGCGTGCCGCGCTGCCCGACGCGCTGGCCGTCGAGATGGAAGGCGCCGCGCTGGCCCAGGTGTGCGCTGATTTCGGCCGGCCGTTCGCGGTGCTGCGTACCATCTCCGACCGGGCCGACGACAACGCGCACCTGGACTTCACGCGCTTCATGGCCGACGTGGCGAGCGTCTACACGCGCGTGATCGTGGCCGACTGGCTGGCCGGCGCGGCTCACGCATGACCGCGCTGAAGTGGCTCGGCCGAGTGTTGTGGCGCGGCCTGCGCGGCGTGCTGCTGGTGTTCGCCGCGGCGCTGCTGTTCTTCGAGGAATGGGGCTGGCGCCCGCTCACCGCGTGGGCGGCGCGGCTGGCGTTGTGGCCGCCGCTGGCGCGGCTCGAGGCATGGGTGCAGACCTTGAGCCCGCGCCAGGCGCTGGCGGTGTTCCTGTTGCCGTCGCTGCTGCTGTTGCCGGTCAAGCTGGCGGCGCTGTGGCTGCTGCAGCATGGGCAGGCGGGCTTGGGGTTGGCGGTCATCGTTGCGGCCAAGCTGCTGGGCACGGCGCTGGTCGGGCGGCTGTTCATCCTGACCGAGCCACAGTTGATGCAGTTCGGATGGTTCGCGCGTGCGCTGGGCTGGTGGCGCATGACCAAAGAGCGTGTCAAGGCGGCCGTTCAGGCGTCGGCCGCGTGGCGCGCGGCGCGGGCTTTGCGGCGCTGGCTCAGCGTGCGCGTGCGGGCGTGGTTGCGGCGCAGCGCGCGTTGAGGCGCTGAAGCCGCTGAATCGGCTGACGCGCCGCGAGCCGGTTCACTGTTGCGTTGACGCAGGGCGACAGGCGCGCAGTGGCCACGCCACGCCGCGCCAATCAGCGCCACCATCTGCGGCACACTCGGGGCCATGCCGCCCCGCCTGTTCGTGGACCTGCCTCTCGGCCCAGACCCAAGCTCAGGCCCCGGCTCAAGCCCAGGCCCAGGCTCCAAAGTTTCTTTGCCCAGCGGCCCGGCCCGCCATGTGCAGGTGCTGCGCCTGCAACCCGGCGCGGCGCTGACCTTGTTCAACGGCACCGGCGGCGAGTGGCGCGCCAACGTCACGCTAATGGGCCGCAGCGACGTGCAGGTGCAGCTCGTCGCGTACGACGCGGTAGACCGCGAACTGCCGCTGTCGGTGACCTTGGCGCTCGGCATGCCGGCCAATGAGCGCATGGACACCTTGGTCGAGAAAGCCACCGAGCTCGGCGCCGCGGTGATCCAGCCACTGGCGTGCCAGCGCTCGGTGCTGCGCCTGAGCGGCGAGCGTGCGCAGAAGAAGGTCTCGCACTGGCAGGCGGTGGCGGTGGCGGCGTGTGAGCAGTGCGGGCGCACGCGCGTGCCGCGCATCGAGCCGGTGCTGGCGTTCGATGCCTGGCTGGCGCGCCTGGGTGCCGTGGGTGCTGGTGCTGGCGCAGGCCCCATGCAACGCGTCGTGCTGAGCTTCGCCGGCGCGCCGGTCGCGTCGGTGCTGGCAGGCGCGGGCGGCCCGCCGACCGGCGTGCTGTGCCTCAGTGGCCCCGAGGGCGGGCTGACCGAGAGCGAAGAAGCCGCAGCGCGCGCCGCCGGCTTTCTGCCGCTTTCGCTGGGCGCGCGCGTGCTGCGCGCAGACACCGCGCCGCTGGCGCTGCTGGCCCACCTGGCGCTCATGCCGCTCCCTGCGCTCAAGGCGCCGGCTCACCCTGGATCCCGATGAACTTCCAACTGCTGCTGCTGACCGTCTGCCAGGGATTTTTCCTGACCAACAACGTCACCTTCATCGCCATCAACGGGCTGGTCGGCCTGAGCCTGGCGCCGAGCGCGTGGATGGCGACCCTGCCGGTCACCGGCTACGTGGCCGGCGGCGCGCTGTGTGCCGGCATGGTGGGGCGGCATCAGCGCCGCTGGGGCCGCAAGCGCGCGTTCCAGGCAGGCTTGCTGGTGGGGATGGCGAGCAGCGCACTGTGCGCCTACGCGGCGTCGACGCAAAACTTCTGGCTGCTCGTCGCGGCCACGGTCGTGGCGGGCTACTACAACGCGAATGCGGCTTTATACCGCTTTGCCGCAGCAGAATTGGTGGCCCCCTCATTCAAGGAAAAAGCCATCTCGTGGGTGCTGGCCGGCGGCATTTTCGGCGCGGTGGCCGGGCCCAATCTGGCCAGTGCCACACGCGATGTTTTGCCGGTTGCATTTGCCGGTGCGTACGCCGCGTTGGTGGGCGTGGCGCTGCTGTCGATGCTGACCTTGGCGTTCATCCATTTCCCGCCGCTGCCGCAGCCCACGGCAGAGCGGCCGGGCCGGCCGCTGCGCGAGATCGCACGCCAGCCGGTGTTCATCATCGCGGTCGCTGCCAGTGCGCTGGGCTACGGCGTGATGAACCTGTTGATGGCTGCCACGCCGATCGCCATGGCGCAGTGTTCGCACCCCTTCAAGAGCGCCGCGCTGGTGCTCGAATGGCACGTGCTGGGCATGTTCGTGCCGAGCTTTTTCACCGGGTCATTGATCAAGCGCTTCGGCTGCCTGCCGGTGATGGGCACGGGCGTGGCGTTGAACGCGCTGTGCATCGTGGTGGCGCTCAGCGGCGTCGAGCTGATGCAGTTTCTGGTGGCGCTGTTCGTGCTCGGCGTGGGCTGGAATTTTCTCTACATCGGCGGCACCACCTTGTTCACGCAGACCTACCGGCCCGAGGAAAAAACCACCGCGCAAGCAGCAATGGACACGGTGGTCTACACCACCATGACGGTCACGTCGTTCAGCTCCGGCGCGCTCATCACGACGCAGGGCTGGACCTGGTTGAACCTCGGTTCCCTGGTGCCGGTGGCGCTCACCGGCGCGGCTTTGGCGTGGCTTGCCTTGCACCAGCGCGTCCACCAGAATCGCGCCGTTCCTTAACTTTTGGGGGTGGTCATGGGTTTGCTGGATTCGGTCGTCGGAATGTTGGCTGGCGGTCAAAACGGGGGCGGCGGCAATGCGGCGCTGTTGAATGCGGTGGTCGGCATGCTGGCCAATGGTGGGCAGGGCGGCGCGCAAGGTGGTGGTGCAGGCGGCGGTCTGGGCGGCTTGGGTGCGATTCTGGGCAACGCGCAGCAGTCGGGCCTGGGCGACGTGGTGAGTTCGTGGATCGGCAAGGGCCAGAACATGCCCATCTCGCCGGACCAACTGGGCAGTGTGCTCGGTGGCGACACGCTGGCCAACCTGGCCAAGCAGCTCGGCATGTCGAACGGAGACGCGGCGTCGCAGATCTCGCAGATCCTGCCCGACGTGGTCGACCGCCTCACGCCGCAAGGCCAGGTGCCGCAAGGTGGGCTGGGCAATGTGGCTGATCTGCTCGGGATGTTGATGAAGCGTTGATCGCGCGTGGTCGCGCTAGACCACGCATTACGCGAACTTCAGCGGCCTGCCTTGCGCAGGCCGTTTTTCATGGCGCTACCCGCGCGCCGAACCCGCCACCAGATCGAAGCGGAACAACCGGCATTCGATCGGCCCGTTCCACATCGGCACGCGGCGCGATTCTTTCAGCCGCATGGAGCTCGGCAGCTTCATGTCGGGGCTCAGTACGTAGGCCGTCCAGCCGGCGGGGTGCTGCGTGTAGGCGCGTTTCCAGTGCGTGGCCAGGCGCGCGAAAAAGTCGTCCGGCAAGTCCTTGTTGTCATGACCCGGGATGTCATGCGCCTGCTCACGGCCTTGCACAGGCCGCGCGGCCTTGCCGGCCACGTCGATGCGCTCGCCGTACGGCGGGTTGATCATCAAGGTGCCGTGCAAGTCAGCAGGCAGCGCAGGCGCCGGCCGCTCCAGCGCGTCGCCACCGTTGAAGACGATGCTTGCCTCCACGCCGGCCCGCTGTGCATTGCGGCGCGCAAAGTCGACCATGCGGAACGACACGTCGCTGGCGAAGATCGGCACCGCGCTCGCATGAATGCGCGCCTGCGCCGCGCTCCGCAGGCGCTGCAGTTGCGCGCGCATCTCGGCGCTGGCAAACGGCAGCAGCCGCTCGAAGGCGAAGCGCCGCTTCAGCCCCGGCGCAATGCCGCAGGCGATCTGCGCGGCCTCAATGGCGATGGTGCCCGAGCCGCAGCAGGGGTCGTGCAGCGCGCCACCGGCCTCGGCTGTGCCGCGCCAGCCGGCGGCGGCGAGCATGGCGGCGGCGAGCGTTTCTTTCAGCGGCGCGTCGCCCTTGTCTTCGCGCCAGCCGCGCTTGAAGAGCGACTCGCCCGAGCTGTCCACGTACAGCGCCGCGCGTTCGGGGCCGGCATGCAGCACGATCTGCAGGTCGGGCTGGTGCGTGTCGACGCTGGGGCGTTCGCCAGTGGCTTCGCGCAGTTGGTCGCACACCGCGTCCTTGACGCGCAGCGCAGCGAAGTTAAGGCTCTTCAGCGGGCTGCGCTGCGCGGTGGTGTCCACACGCAAGGTGTGCTGCGGCGTGATCCATTGTTGCCAGTCGACGCTGCGGGCCAGCTCGTACAAGTCGTTCTCGTGCGTGTACGGTCCCTCGGCCACTTCGATCAGCACACGTTGTGCGAGCCGGCTTTCGAGGTTCAGGGTCATCACCTCCAGCGGGTCGCCTTCGAGCGCCACACCGCCACGCGCACGTTCGATCCGGGCTTCAGGCAAGAGCCGACTCACCTCTTCGTACAGCCACTCTTCAACCCCCGCGGCACAGGGCAGGAACAAGGGCAGCGGCATGGCGCTACATCGCCCGGCGCAGGTTGGCCGGCGAGATGCGCAAGGCCTCGCGGTACTTGGCCACCGTGCGGCGCGCCACCTGGATGCCTTGCTCTTCGAGCATCTGCGCGATCTGGCTGTCGCTCAAGGGCTTGGCCGTGTCCTCGGCATCGACGAGCTGTTTGATCAGCGCGCGCACCGCGGTGCTCGACGCATTGCCGCCCGCCTCGGTGTTGAGCGACGAGCCGAAGAAGTACTTCAGCTCGAAAGTGCCGTACGGCGTGGACATGTACTTGGCGGTGGTCACGCGCGAGATGGTCGATTCGTGCAGGCCCAGCTCGTCGGCAATCTCGCGCAGCACCAGCGGCTTCATCGCAATGGCGCCGTGCGTGAAGAAGTTCTTCTGCCGTTCGACGATGGCCTGCGACACGCGCTGGATGGTGTCGAAGCGCTGCAGGATGTTCTTCATGAACCAGCGCGCTTCCTGCAAGCGCGAGCTCAGGCCCGCACCCGCGCCGTTGAGCGGGTCGGGGCCGCTGCGGCTGCCCGGGCCGCGCTGCTGGCGGATGGCGTTGGCGTACAGGTCGTTGATGCGCAGCTTGGGCATCACGTCGGGGTTGAGCACCACCTTCCAGCCGCGGCCGGCTTTCTGCACGAACACGTCGGGCACGATGATCAGCGCTTCGGCGCGCGCGAACTGGCGGCCCGGCTTGGGCTCCAGCGTCTTGATCAGCGCCTGGGCCTGCTTCAGCAACTCTTCGTCGGCACCGGTGGCGGCCATCAGGCGCTTCATGTCGCGCCGCGCCAGCAGCTCCAGGTGGTGCTTGCAGACCAGGATGGCAATCGTTTGCACCTGGCTGCGCGGCATGGCGCGCAACTGCAGGCACAGGCAGTCGGGCAGGTCGCGCGCGCCCACGCCGGTGGGCTCCATGCTCTGCAGCCAGTTCAGCGCACATTGCAGGCGGCTCTGCAGTTCGGCCACCTGCTCGATGTCATCGGGGTCGGCGGCGAGTGCGGCCGCAATTTCTTCGAGCGGGTCGTCCAGGTAACCGTCGTCATTGAGCGACTCGATCAGCACCGTCACCGCCGCAGCGTCGGTGGCCGACAGGCGCAGGCCCAGCAACTGCTCGCGCAGGTGGTCTTGCAGGCTGGGCACTGCGGTGTCGCGGTCCTGGCCGTCGAAGTCGTCGCCGTCGTTGTTCGTGCTGCTCTTGCCGGGGGTTTCGCGAATGCCGTCGAAGTCTTCGCGTTCGGTGCCGTTCTCCCAGTCGTCGCGATCCGGGCTGTCCAGCGCCGGGGCGTCGTCGGCGGCATCGCTGGCGGTGTCGTTGGACTTTTCGGTTTCGCGTTCGCCAGCGCGCTCGGCCGGGCTCAGCCGCTCGGCCAGCGGTTCGAAGGGCGGCGCCGCTTCTTCCTCGGCTTCGAGGAAGGGGTTCTGCTCCAGCATCTGCTCGACTTCCTGGTGCAGTTCGAGCGTGCTGAGTTGTAGCAGGCGGATCGACTGCTGCAACTGCGGCGTCAGCGCCAGGTGCTGTGACAGCCGGACCTGTAACGAGGGCTTCATGAGGGCGCCCTACATCCGGAAGTGTTCGCCGAGATAGACCTTTCGAACGTCGGCGTTCTCGACAATCTCGGCCGGCGTGCCTTCGGCCAGCACACGACCCTCGCTGATGATGTAGGCGCGGTCGCAGATGCCCAAGGTCTCGCGCACGTTGTGGTCGGTGATCAGCACGCCGATCCCGCGGCCCTTCAGGAAACTGATGATGCGCTGGATCTCGATCACCGCGATCGGGTCGACGCCCGCGAACGGCTCGTCCAGCAGGATGAAGCGCGGCTGCGTGGCCAGCGCGCGCGCAATTTCGACGCGCCGCCGTTCGCCGCCCGACAGCGCCATGGCTGGCGAGGCGCGCAGCTTCTCGATGCTCAGGTCGCTCAGCAGCCCGCTCAGCAGTTGTTCGATGTGCGCGGCCTTCAGCGGCCGGCCGTCGGGGCCGAGCTGCAGCTCCAGCACGGCGCGGATGTTCTCTTCGACGTTGAGATTGCGGAAGATCGACGCTTCCTGCGGCAGGTAGCTCAGCCCCAAGCGCGAGCGCTGGTGGATCGGCATGCGCTCGACGCGCTGGCCCTCGATGCTGATCTGGCCCGCATCGGCGCGCACCAGGCCCACGATCATGTAGAAGCTGGTCGTCTTGCCCGCGCCGTTGGGGCCCAGCAGGCCTACCACCTCGCCGCTGTCAACCGCCAGGTGCACGTCGTGCACCACCATGCGGGCGCCGAACGACTTCTGCATGCCGACAGCCTCGAGGCGGTGGTTGGCGGGGCGTGGTGCCGGCTGGCGAAGTTCGCCACCCGACGCACCCGACGCATTCAACCCACTCAACGAGTTTCCCCCAAGCCCGGGCTCAGCTTGAGCTGCGGGGCTGGGCGTGATGCCGCCTGGGCCGCCTCTTCGGCCGCTGCCGAACCGTCGCGCGGTGTCAGCACGGCGCGCACCCTGCCCCCCGGCTGGGTGGGTGATGCGGCTGGCCCACCCGACACGCTGAACACCTCGCTGGTGCTGTCGTAACTGACCACGTTGCCGCTGATCTCGTCGGCCACGCTGGTGCCGCGCAGGCGACGCACCGAAGCGCGGTTGACGAACTTCACGGTGTCGGCCTTGCCGTCGTACTCCAGCCGTTCGGCTTCGCCTTCGATGGTTTCGTCCACGCCGTCGCGCTTCTGGCGGAAGGTGGCGGGTTTGCCGTCAGCGCCGAAAGCCACCGCGTTGTGATAACCGCCCGCCGTTTCGCGCAACTCGACGCGGGCGGCCTGGATCACCATCGTGCCCTTGCTCACGACCACGTTGCCGTTGAAGGTGACGAGGTTGTTGGCCAGGTCGATCTTGCCCTGCTGGTCGGCCTCGACCTTGAGCTTCTGGAAGCGGTCGGCCCGCTCCGCCTGGGCGGCAAAAGCCGTGCTCGCACAGGCTGCCACGATCAGCAGACGGACGATCCGGCGGCGGCTGGGGGCGAACTGGGAAGGGAAGGGGGGCGGTTTGGAATGCATAAGGGCATGAAACTTGCAGACCATTCTAGCCCACGCAGTTTCATGCCCTGGCGCCTGGCACCCGCTTGAGGGGTGCCCGAAGCGCGAAGCCTGGCGCTCCCAGGCGCCTCTAGCCTCAGCCGCTCTTGCGGATTTGCTGGATAAGGAAGTCGGCTACTTGCAGCGCCCGATCGTTCGATCCCGCCAGCGAGCCCGACGTGTAAAAGCGCCCCTGGATGCCCATCGCGGGCACGCCGTCGATCTTGTAAGACTCGGACAACTGCTTGGCCTGGCGCGCCTTGGTCTGGACCGAGAACGAGTTGAAGACGTCGAGGAACTTGGCGCCGTCCAGGCCGTTCTTGGCCATGAAGGCCGAAATGTCGGCCGGTTTGTCGAGCTTCTGGCGGTCGTTGTGGATGGCGTAGAACACCTTGCGGTGCATCGCATCGACCTGGTTCATGGCTTCCAGCGCGTAGTAAATGCGCTGGTGCGAGCCGAACGGTTCGTCGCGGAAGGCCACCGGCACGCGCCGGAACAGCACGTCGGCAGGCAGCTTCTTGGCCCAGGCGTCAAGCATGGGCTCGAAGTCGTTGCAGTGCGGGCAGCCGTACCAGAAGAACTCGACCACCTCGATCTTGCCGCCCCCGGCCGCCGGCAGCGGCTGGCTCAACTTGACGTACTGCTTGCCTTCGGCGGGCGTGCCCTGGGCCTGGCCCGGCAGGCTGTGGCCGATCCCGGCGGTTCCGGCGGTGGCCACCAACAGGGTGGCGGCGAATTCACGACGTTTCATCTTGATTGATCCTCTTGTTGTTCGAAAGCTTCGAACAGACGCTGAAAGGGCGGGTTAGTTCAGGCAAAACGCGTTCCAGGGTCTCTTTCACGATTTATTTCTGCACCGTCACCACCGCGGCATCGACACCCGCAGCGCTGAGCTTTTCACGCGCTGCTTCGGCATCGGTCTTCTTGTCGAACGGGCCGATGCGCACCCGGTACATCGTGCGGCCGGCTTGTTCGCGCTCCGTCAGCCGGGCTTCGTATCCCAGCATCGCCAACTTGGCGCGCTGCTGCTCGGCCTCTTCGGTGCGCGCATAGGCTCCGGCCTGCACCAGGTAAGTGAACGGATCGACGCCGGGTTTGGTGGACGCTGGCGGGGCCGGCTTTGCGACTGCGGCCGATGCCGCGGCGGCGACCGCCGGTGCCGACGCGGCCATGGTCGTGGCCGTGGCCGGGCCGAGCGGGCCGACCGCTGCGCCGGGCCGAGCCGTGCCGGCTGCGCCTGCCGTGGCCGGCGGAACTGGCATCGTCGCCGGCATCGCCGCACTGGCGGCCATGCCCGGGCGCGCGCCGGCTTTGCTCTGCAGCGGGCCGTTCGGGTCCCAGTTCTTGTTCTTCTCGATTTCGGCCGCGTCTTGCTCGGCGGTGCGGTTGTTCACCTTGTTGACGAACGGCACCGGTACCTTGGTGACGTACAGCGCCACGCCCAGCGCCAGCGCCAGGCCCACGAGCAGGCCGACCACCAGGCCCATCACGAACCCGCCACGCTGACGATGGCGCCCCAAGGCCGCCGCTGCGCGGCGTCCGTCCCCCAAGGGGAGCACGGAACCTTGGGGCGGCCCGGCGGTTCCTTGTTCTTTTCCAGATGCTTTCATGTCTTGTCCAACTCTCGGTTCAGGCGCTGCGGGGCGCTGACGCCGAGCACGGCGAGCGCGTTGTGGAGGGTCTGGCGGGTGGCGGTCAGCAGCGCCAGCCGGGCCCGGGTCATCTCGGCGTCGTCGACCAGAAAACGTTCGGCGGCGTAATAGCTGTGGAAGGCGCCGGCCAGTTCACGCAGGTAGAAGGCCACGTCGTGTGGCGCCAGGCTGGCGGCGGCGTCGGTCAGCATGCGCGGGAAGTCAGCCAACTTCAGCATCAGCGCGGCTTCGCTGGGGGCCGTCAGCAGCGCCAGGTTGGCGCCGGCCAGCGTGTTGGCATCGCCGCCCTTGTCGACAAATTGTTGAATCACCGAGCAGATGCGCGCATGCGCGTACTGCACATAGAAGACCGGATTTTCGTCATTGGCCTTGAGCGCCAGGTCCACATCGAACGTGAATTCGGTGTCGGCCTTGCGACTGATCAGGAAAAAGCGCACCGCGTCGCGGCTGGTCCAGTCGATCAGGTCGCGCAAGGTCACGTAGCTGCCGGCGCGCTTGGACAGCTTCACTTCTTCGCCGCCGCGCATCACGGTGACCATCTTGTGCAGCAGGTAGTCGGGGAAGTCGGGCGGCGCGCCGCTGCCGGCCGCCTGCACCCCGGCGCGCACGCGGGCGATGGTGCCGTGGTGGTCGCCGCCCTGCACGTTGATGGCTTTGTCGTAACCGCGTTCGAACTTGATCAGGTGGTAGGCCACGTCGGGCACGAAGTAGGTGTACGTGCCATCCGACTTGCGCATGACGCGATCCTTGTCGTCGCCGTAGTCGGTGGTGCGCAGCCACAGCGCGCCGTCCTGCTCGTAGGTCTTGCCGGCGGCAACCAGCCGTTTCACGGTGTCTTCGACGCGGCCGTCGGTGTACAGGCTGGACTCCAGGAAGTAGCGGTCGAAGTGCAGCCCGAACGCCTGCAGGTCCAGGTCTTGTTCATGGCGCAGGTAGGCCACTGCGAACTGGCGGATGCCTTCCAGGTCGTCGGGCCTGGCCGACGCGCTGAACTCGCGGTCGTCGGCCTTGACGGTCTTGCCGGCCATGAAATCGGCCGCAATGTCGGCGATGTAGTCCCCGTTGTAGGCCGATTCCGGCCACAAGGGGTCGCCCGGTTTGTGGCCAAGCAGGCGCGCGTGCACCGAACTGGCCAGCGTGGCGATCTGCACGCCCGCGTCGTTGTAATAGAACTCGCGCGTCACGTCCCAGCCCTGGCTCTCGAACAGCTTGCACACCGCGTCGCCCAGTGCAGCCTGGCGGGCATGGCCCAGGTGCAGCGGGCCGGTCGGGTTGGCCGAGACGAACTCCACCAGCGCGCGTTTGCCGTTGTGCGCCTGGTGGCCGAATCGGTCGCCAGCGGCCAGCACCTCGGCCACGACGGCCTGTTTCGCAGCCGCCTTGAGGCGAAGGTTGATGAAGCCGGGCCCGGCAATTTCCAGCCCATCGACCCAGCGCTGCACCGCCGGCTGCGCGCGCAGTGCGTCGATCAGCGCCTGCGCCACCTCGCGCGGGTTCTTCTTCAGCGGCTTGGCCAGTTGCATCGCCACGGTGCAGGCCAGGTCGCCGTGCGCCGCTTGTTTGGGGTTTTCGAAGGCCGCCGCCACCGCGGCCTGGGGGCTGACCTGAGCGATGGCCGCACCCAGCGCGGCCAGCAGGTCCTGTTTGGCTTGGATCATGGCGCCGATTCTACGGTTGGCATGTTCACCACCCTGGAGGGCTCGCGCAGGGTGGAACAGGCCGGGAAAAGGTCGCTTCTTTGGGCCTCGATCGGCCGGGCGGTCGTGACATGATGTTTCCTGTCGGACTCCGGCCGCGCCCATGCAAAGCTCCATCACCCTTCCCATGGATCACATCCCCGACGGTGCGGCGGCCCTGCCTGCACAGATCGGCAAGTACCGCGTGCTGGGCCGGTTGGGCGAGGGCGCCACCAGCGAGGTGTTTCTGTGCCGCGACGACTTCCGCGGCCGTGACGTGGCGGTCAAGCGGGTCCGCGTCAGCGCCGTGGGCGACCCGATGGAGAGCCGCTACTTCGAGCGCTTCTTCGCCGCCGAGGCGGCCCTGGTGGGCCAGCTCGAGCACCCGAACGTGGTGCAGATCTTCGACGCCGTGTCTGACCCCGAGCAGCCCTACCTGGTGATGGAGTACGTGGCCGGCGGCACCCTGCGGCCGTACTGCCGGGCCGACCAGTTGCTGTCGCTGGAAATGATCGTTGAAATCGGTTTCAAGTGCGCGATGGCGCTGGACTACGTATTCCGCAAGGGGCTGATCCACCGCGACGTGAAGCCGGCCAACCTGTTGGTGTCGCTGGTCAACGGCAACGTCACCGGCGTGAAGGTGAGCGACTTCGGCAGCGCGCTGAATCTGGAGTCCGACCTGACCCAGGTGCACCGGGTGGGTTCGCTGGCCTACATTGCGCCCGAGCAGCTCGAAGGCGGCAGCCTCGACTGCCGCGCCGACATGTATTCGCTGGCCGCGGTGATGTACCACCTGATCGCCGGCCGCGCGCCGCTGGACGCGCCGATGCATTCGGCCATGGTGCACCAGATCTACCACGGCAAGCCCGATTCGCTGGTGCCTCTGCGGGCCGGTGTGACCGAGGGGCTCGACACCGTGATCCAGCGCGCGCTGTCCAAGAAGCCCGACGATCGTTTTCGCACCTGGGACGAGTTTGCGCAGGCGCTGGCCGGGCTGATCACCAACCGCCTGGTGCCGCGTGCCCAGGCCCAGGGCGTGCTCGACTCGGAGCGCTTCAACCTGCTGCGCTCGCTCGAGTTCTTTACCGGCTTTGGCGACGTGGAGCTCTGGGAGGTGGTGCACCGGGCCCACTGGGAACGCTTTCACTTCGGCCACGCGTTGTACCGGCGCGGCGAAGAGGGGCGCAGCTTCCACGTCATCGCGCTCGGCGAGGTCGAGGTGTTCCGCGAGGGGCAGAGGGTCGCGCAACTGGGCGTGGGCACTTCGGTGGGCGAAATGGCCTACCTGGCGCCCAGCAAGACCTTGCGGCGTCACAGCACCGACGTGATCGTGGCCAAGACCGCCACCACCATCTCGTTCACGCCCGACACCATGGCCCAGCTCAGCCCGAACGCGCGCCACCTGTTCGACCAGGCCTTCATCCACGTGCTGGTGCGGCGCCTGCATGCTGCGCACGAGACGCTGGCACACCCGCGGCGCATTCTCTGAATCCTGCAGGAAGCGTGAAACGGGCATCGCCCGGTGTTAACCGCGCCACGCCTTGCCGCGTTGAAGGCCTTGCCGCCGGCAATCGCCGCGTGGTCCAATCCGGTCGGCAATCCAGCCCTCCAGTCCAACTACTTCATCAGGAGACCCCATGAAACAACTGATCACGGTCCTGGCCCTCTGTGCCGCCTTCTCCGGCTCGGCCTTCGCGAACGCGCACAAAGAGGCGCCCAACATGCAGAACAACAAGATGGGCGCGTGCAACAAGGAAGCCGGCGAAAAGAAGGGCGATGAGCGCAAGGCCTTCATGAGCACCTGCCTGTCGGCCAAGAAGGTGAGCCAGCAAGACAAGATGAAGTCCTGCAATGCCGACCCCAAGGCCAAGGAAACCAAGGGCGATGCTCGCAAGGCCTTCATGAAGGAATGCCTCAGCAAGTAAGCCGCCGAACTTGGCAATCAGGCCCGCAGAAGCGGGCCTTTTTCATGCGCCCGCAGCGGGCACACGCCAGTAACTCGCGGCGCCATAGGCCTGCTTCAGGAAGTCGATCCACAAACGCACCCGCACGGGCAGGTGCTTGGCATGCGGGAACACGGCGTAGATGCCGTTCGGCGGCGCGGCAAAGTCTTCCAGCACGCAGACCAGTTCGCCTGAGGCGACTTCGTGCTCCACCTCCCAGGTCGAACGCCAGGCCACGCCCATGCCCGCCACGCACCAGTCGTGCAGCACCTGGCCGTCGCTGCAGTCGAGCCGCCCGCCAGGGCGCAAGTGGGTCAGCGCGCCGTCGATGACGAAGGCCCAGCCGCGGGTCTGGCTGGCGTCGCTGCTGAGCGTGAGGCACTGGTGGCGCATCAGGTCACCCGGGTGCAGCGGCGTGCCGGCCCGTTTCAGGTAGGCCGGTGTCGCCACGCACAGGCGCCGGTTGTCGGCCAGGCGCACGCTCACCAGGCTGCTGTCGGGCAGGTCGCCCACGCGCACGGCGCAGTCCACGCCTTCGTTGACGATGTCCACCACCCGGTCGCTCAGGTTCAGCGAGACGTTCACGTCCGGGTGCAAGGCCAGGAAGCGCGGCACCAGCGGCGCCACGTGGCGGCGCCCGAAACCGGCCGGCGCGGTGATGCGCAGGTGCCCGCTGGCCTTCACGCCGCCCGCGCTGACACTGGCCTCGGCATTGGTAAAGTCAGTGAGCAAGCGCTGGCAATCTTCCAGAAATGCGCTGCCCTCGTGCGTGAGCGTGA
Source organism: Methylibium sp. (assembly GCA_031382215.1). Lineage (GTDB taxonomy): Bacteria > Pseudomonadota > Gammaproteobacteria > Burkholderiales > Burkholderiaceae_C > LGRD01. The sequence goes on along the minus strand of JANMYQ010000260.1, from coordinate 18,839 downwards.
GGCGGCGCGTGGTGCGCACCAGCAGTTTCACGCCGAGGCGTTCTTCCAGCGCGTCGAGGCGCCGGCCGATGACCGCGGGCGCCACGCCTTCGGCATGCGCCGCCGCCGTCAGGCTTCCGCGGGTGGACACCGAGACGAAAGATTCGATCTGCTTGAGTTTGTCCATGCAAAATTCGCCACGAACGGTTGAATCAGCCTCAAGTATGCTCGGATTGCTGCAGTTTCGTCACAAATCCAAGCTTGCCGATGCCACTAATGTTTCGGCCGGCATCGCATAGATTGGTTGTCATGGATCCTCCGTTGCCTCTCGATCGTGCTACCCCACAGGCCGTGCTGTTCGACGCCTACGGCACCTTGTTCGACGTCTACAGCGTCGGCCAGCTCGCCGAGCAGTTGTTCCCCGGTTCCGGCGAGCGCCTGGGCGCGCTGTGGCGCGACAAGCAGATCGAATACAGCCGGCTCGTGTCGATGAGCCAGCGCTACCGGCCGTTCTGGGACATCACCCGCGCGGCCTTGCGCTACGCCGCGCTGCGCCTGGGCTTGAATCTCGACACTCCCGCCGAGGACCGGCTGATGAACCAATACCGCCATCTCAGCGCGTTCCCCGAAAACCGCGCGGTGCTGGCCGAACTGAAGCGCCGTGGCGTGCGTGCCGGCGTGTTGAGCAACGGCGACCCCGCCATGCTGGCCGCGGCCGTGCAGGGGGCCGGCTTTGGTGAGCTGCTGAACCCGGTGCTCAGCGTGCATGAAACTTGCAAGTTCAAGACCGACCCGGCCACCTACGCCTTGGGAACGGCGGCGCTGAACCTGCCGGCAGCACACATCTTGTTCGTCTCCAGCAACGGCTGGGACGCCATTGGCGCCACCTGGTTCGGCTACACCACCTTGTGGGTCAACCGCGCCGGGTTGCCGCCCGAGCAACTGGATGCCGAACCCACGCGCACCGGCAACAGCCTGCGCGACGTGCTCGACTTCTTTCCTTCCTGAAACCCTTCTCACCACACCTTCCGCCATGACAGACCGCACCACCGTCCACGGCCTCAAGGTCGCCACAACCCTGAAGGACTTCATCGACAACCGCGTGCTGCCGGGCACTGGCGTGGACGCCGCGTCGTTCTGGAAAGGCTTCGATGCGATCGTGCGCGAGCTGGCGCCCAAGAACGCCGCGCTGCTGGCCGAACGCGACCGCCTGCAGGCGCAGATCGACGCCTGGCACCGCGCCCACCCGGGGCCCATTGCGGTCTCGAACATGCGCAAGTACCGCGCGTTCCTCGAGCAGATCGGTTACCTGGTGCCGGTCCCGCCCAAGGTGCGTGTGACGACGAAGAACGTCGATGCCGAGCTGGCGCTGCAGGCCGGCCCGCAACTGGTGGTGCCGATCACCAATGCGCGTTATGCGCTGAACGCCGCCAACGCGCGCTGGGGTTCGCTGTACGACGCGCTGTACGGCACCGATGCTTTGCCGGAAACCGGCGGTGCTGAAAAGGGCAAGGGCTACAACCCGGTGCGCGGCGCCAAGGTCATCGAGTACGCGCGCCATGTGCTGGACCGCACCGCGCCGCTTCAGCGCGGCTCGCACGTCGATTCGACCGGGTACCGGGTCGAGGGCGGCAAGCTGGTGGTGACGCTTGCAAACGGCAGCGTGACCGGCCTGGCCAAGGCGGCGCAATTCGTCGGTTACCAGGGTGACGCTGCCGGGCCGTCGTCGGTGCTGCTGATCCACCACGGGTTGCACCTGGACATTCGCATCGATCGCAGCACCGCCATCGGCAAGACCGACCCGGCCGGCGTTTCGGACCTGGTGCTCGAATCGGCGCTGTCCACCATCCTCGACCTGGAAGATTCGGTCGCGGTGGTCGATGCGGCCGACAAGGTGCAGGCCTACGGCAACTGGCTCGGCATCGTCGAAGGCACGTTGACCGAAGAGGTGAGCAAGGGCAACACCATCTTCAAACGGGGCCTCAACCCCGACCGCGTGTACACCGCGCCGGGCGGCGGCCAGGTCAAGCTGCACGGCCGCGCGCTGCTGTTCGTGCGCAACGTCGGCCACCTGATGACGAACCCGGCCGTGCTGTGGGGCGAGGACGGTAAGGGCGGGAAGGAGATTCCCGAAGGCATCCTCGACGCTGTGGTGACGACGGCGATCGCGCTGCACGACCTGCAAAAGCACGGCATCAACGGCATCGTCAACTCGCGCGCCGGCTCGGTCTACATCGTCAAGCCCAAGATGCACGGGCCGGCCGAAGTGGCGTTCGCGGCCGAGCTGTTCGGCCGCGTCGAGAAGCTGCTGGGGCTGCCCAACAGCACCGTCAAGCTCGGCATCATGGACGAAGAGCGCCGCACCAGCGTGAACCTGAAGGCCTGCATCGCTGCCGCAGCAAGCCGCGTGGCTTTCATCAACACCGGCTTCCTCGACCGCACCGGCGACGAGATGCACACCGCCATGCTGGCCGGCCCGATGATCCGCAAGGGCGAGATGAAGGCCAGCGCCTGGATCCAGGCCTACGAACGCAGCAACGTGCTGGTGGGCCTGCAGTGCGGCCTGCGCGGCAAGGCGCAGATCGGCAAGGGCATGTGGGCCATGCCCGACCTGATGGCCGCGATGCTGCAGCAGAAGATCGCCCACCCCAAGGCCGGCGCCAACACCGCCTGGGTGCCGAGCCCGACCGCGGCGACCCTGCATGCCTTGCACTACCACCAGGTCGATGTGTTCGCCGTGCAGCGCGAGCTCGAGAAGGTGGACGCCGACGCCGAGGCGCCGAAGCTGCTGGCCGATCTGCTGAGCATTCCGGTGGCCAAGAAGCCCAACTGGTCCGACGCCGAGCTGCAGCAAGAGCTCGACAACAACGCGCAGGGCATCCTCGGTTACGTGGTGCGCTGGGTCGACCATGGCGTGGGCTGCTCCAAGGTGCCCGACATCCACGACGTCGGCCTGATGGAAGACCGCGCCACCCTGCGCATCAGCAGCCAGCACATCGCCAACTGGCTGATGCACGGCGTGGTCACCGAGGCACGGGTGCACGAGACCTTCCGCCGCATGGCCGCCGTGGTGGACCGCCAGAACGCCGCTGACCCGCTGTACCAGCCGATGGCCGGCCACTGGGACAGCAGCCTGGCCTACCAGGCCGCGCTCGATCTCGTGTTCAAGGGCAAGGAGCAGCCGAGCGGCTACACCGAGCCGCTGCTGCATGCGGCTCGGCTGGTGGTGAAGAACGCTTCGGCGCAGGTCACGGCGATGCCGGCCTGAAGACGGCCGGATCGCGGCCAGATTCTGGGCCGAGGCAGGCGCCGCGCCCCGCGCCTTCAGCGCCAGCGGGTGTGCAGCAGCGCCGCGCTACAGCGCAAGTTTCGCCGCCAACACCCGCAGCCGCTCCATCCCCGGCTCCTTGCGCGGCCAGGTGAGTTCGACGCCGTCGCCGGTGTGGCGCGGCAGCACGTGCAGGTGCAGGTACGGCACGGTCTGCCAACTGGCGGGGCGGTTGGCCTGTAGCACGGTGATGCCTTCCGGGTTGAACGCCGCCTGCACCACCAGCGCAATGCGCCTCGCTGCGCGCATGAGCGCGGCGGCTTCGTCATCGGTGCAGTCGAGCAGGGTTTCGCGCGGTGCCTTGGTGGCCACGATCACGTGGCCGTCGTTCACCTGGCCGGCGTCCATGAAGGCGAACACGTGTTCGTCTTCGTACACCTTGGCGCAAGGCAGTTCGCCGTGCAGCAGTTTCTCGAAGATCGTGTGCATGCCTCGGGGCTCCTGAAGTGCGGCCCCGGATCATGGCACCGCGGCACGCCGTGGTGTGCGCCGCGCCGCCCGAGTGCGCCGCTCAGGTCGGCGTCGGCGTGGGCGTGCCGGCCATGCGGTCGTGCTTCAGGAAGTACTTGCGCGCCAGCGCCACCAGCTCGTTTTCGCTCGGGTGGTCCACCGTCTCGTAGCCGACGATGTGGGCGGCGGTCTCGGGCCGGTGCTTGTCGGCGTAGTGCTTGAAGTCCGCCAGCCCCGTCTTCGGGCCCGTGACCAGCACTTCGGCGATGCCGGCCAGCGCGTCGCACACATGGCCGAAGTACTCGTGCTCGCTGCGCACCGCGCTGCCGTGCTGGCGGGTCTGGTGGGTGTGCGTCTTCACGCGTTCTGCCTGAACGTGCTCGGCGTCGAACTGCAGCACCTGGGCCTGGGTGTGGTCGACGAACGCGACGGCGTGGAGGGTGGTCATGAGGGAGGCTTCTTTCAAGAGTTCAGATCGTGGAGGTCGGCGGCGCAGCGTGGCGGGCTTCGAGCGCGCCCTGGCAGGCCACGCAGCGCAACACGTGCGGGTGGTTCTGCAGGCGCTCGAATGGAATGTCGGCGCCGCAATCGATGCACAAACCGTACTTCGGGGTGTGCAGGCGGCTCAGCGCAGTGTTCACCGCGCCGAGTTCGGCCAGATCGAGGTCGCTGCGTGCCAGGTCCACCTCGCGGTCGGCGTCGCGCGCGGGCGCATCGTCGCCGTCTTGCAGCAGCATCTCGCGCGCGTGCTCGGTGCGCGTGCTGCCCTGCAGTTGGTCAGCGATCTGGCGTTCGAGCCGCTGGCGCTGTTGCAGCAGCGCCGATTCCATCAGGGCGCGCTGGCCGGGGGTGAGGTGGGTGCTCATGGGGGCCTCGGGTGGGGCGCCCATGGTGGCAGGCGCGCCCCGCGGCCGCCTTGACGGTCGTCAACTCAACGGGCCACCGGGGGCCGGCAGCAGGCGCCGCAGCGCCTCGAAGAACAGGTCGGACTGCTCGCGTTCGCCCTGGATCTGCGCTGCCACGCGGGTGGCCATCTGGGCATTCACCGGCGCCAGCGGACGGCCGGTGGACTGGGCGATGACCTGGTGCATGCAGGTGCGCTCCAGGTAGTACAGGTCGTCGTAGGTGTGGGCGACCGTCGGCCCGGCGACGATGACGCCGTGGTTGGACAGGAAGGCCACGTCCTTGCCCTGCATTGCACGGGCGATGCGCTCGCCCTCGGCCCAATCGAGCGCCAGGCCGTTGTAGCCGGTGTCGATCGCAATGCGGCCCATGAAGCGCATTGCGCCCTGGCTCAGCGTCGGGTCGAGCGCGCGGTCCACCGTCAGCGTCAGCGCGGTGGCGTAGGGCATGTGGGTGTGCAGCACCACCGCGTGGCCGGTGATGCGGTGCACCGCGGCGTGGATAAACATCGCCGTCGGCTCGACCCGGTGGCGCCCTTGCAGCACCTTGCCGTCGATGTCCACCAGCACGATGTCATCGGCACCGATTTCGCTCCAGTGCAGCCCGCGCGGATTGATCAGGAAGCGCTGCGAATCGTCGGGCAGCATCACGCTGAAGTGGTTGCACACGCCTTCGGACAGGCCGTGGTGTGCGGCGGCGCGCAGCGCCAGTGCAAGGTCTAGCTTCAGGGTGGCCAGCGGGTCGGGGGTGAACTCACGGACAGAAGACATTTCAGGGCTCCATGGCGAAGGACTCGACGTACCGCAAGCTTCTCACACGCCGCGGGCCGCAGACATGGAGGCGACCCGGAAACGATCAGCGCCGCAGTTGCGCAGCGTGCCAGACCTGCAGCACCTGGACCTGGTCGCCGCGCACGCGGTAGGTCAGCAGGTAGTTCTTGTGCAAGACGAGTTCACGCGTGTCCTGGTACCCGCCGATGCGGCCCATCAGCGGGAAGCGTTCGAGATTCAGCGCGCGGGTATGGATGTCTTCCACCAGGCCGCGCGCGGCAGCAGGGTTGTCGGCGGCGACGTGATCGGCGATGCGCCGGAGGTCGTTCAGCGCGCGGCGCGACCAGGCAAGTCTCATTTGCGCTTCGGGGCGCCGGCCCGGCGGGCGCGTGCTGCCGGCTTCGCTGCCGGCTTCGCTGCCGGCTTGGCGCCGGCATAGCGCGCAAACACGGCCGCCGCTTCAGCATCACTGGCGAACTCACCGCGGTCCGCCGCTGCCACTGCCTCCTTCAGGTCTTCGATCTGCGGAGTGCGCCAGGTCAGGTACTCGGTCAGCGCCTCCATGGCCACATACGACTTGGTGCGCCCGGTCAACTGGGCATAAGTCTCCATCTGGTCTTTGAGTTCGGTGGGAAGACGCACGCTCACTTGGCTGTCCTTGACCGTCGTTGTCATGCCGATCCCCTTGATGTAGTGCAATGCAGTGCATTGTAGTGCAGGTGATGCCCGCACACCCCACCCAGCACAATTGGCATCTCAGCCCCCATCTCGTGACCGACCCCACTCCCCACTCCCTCGCCGCGATGCGGTTGCGCTACGGCCCGAACTACCGCTGGCGCGTGCTGCTGACGGTGATGATCGGCACGATGGCGTCGATCATGGCCTCGACCATCATCAACGTGGCCGTGCCCGACATGAGCCGCGTGTTCACGTTGGGGCAGGAGCGCGCGCAGTGGCTGTCGGCCGGCTTCATGGCGGCGATGACCTTGTCGATGCTGACCACGCCATGGTTGCTCGACCGCTACGGTTACCGCCACACCTATGCCGGCGCGGTGCTGCTGTTGCTGGCCGGCGGCGTGACCGGCGGCCTGAGCGGCTGGTTCGAGCTGGTGCTGGCGATGCGCGTGGCCGAAGGGCTGGCGGCCGGTGTGCTGCAGCCGATCCCGGCGATCATCATCTTGCGTGCTTTCGAGCCACACGAGCAGGGCAAGGCGATGGGCATCTTCGGCTTCGGCGTGGTGCTGGCGCCTGCGCTCGGGCCCAGCGTGGGCGGCGTGCTGGTCGAGTGGTTCGGCTGGCGCTCGATCTTCTTCGTCGTGGTGCCGTTCTGCCTGGCCGCGCTGGTGCTGGCGCGGCGCTACCTGCCGGTCACCGCGCCGGGCGGCGTGCCCGCCAACCGTGCCGGTGCGCGGCTCGACGTGCTCGGCCTGGCGCTGATCGCAGTGGCAGTCTTGTGCGTGCTGAACGGCCTTGTCGGCCTGCACGCGGCGTCGCGCGGCCCAGCGCTGGCGCTGCTGGCGGGCGGTGTGGTGGCGGTGGTGCTGTTCATCGCCCACCAGCGCCGCAGCGCGCAGCCGCTGTTGCGACTGGAGTTATTCGACCACCGCTCGTTCGCGATGGGTGGCTGGGTGGCCTTCATCTACGGCATGGCGCTGTTCGGCTCGACCTACCTGGTGCCGGTGTTCATGCAACTGGCGCTCAAGCTGCCGCCGTCGCAGGCCGGCGCGGTGCTGTTACCCGCCGGGGCGGTGCTGGCCGTGACGATCCCGCTCGCCGGGCGGCTGGCCGACAAGGTGCCGGTGAACCGGCTGGTGTCGGCCGGGCTGCTGCTGCTGGCCGCGTCATTCGTGCTGATGGTGTTCGTCGACACCACGACCGCGCTGTGGGTCATCGCGCTGTTCACCATCGTCGGGCGCATCGGCCTGGGCTGCGTGCTGCCGTCGCTGAACCTGGGCGCGATGCGCGGCTTGCCCGAAACGCTGATCTCGCAGGGCTCGAGCAGCATCAATTTCCTGCGCCAACTGGGCGGCGCGGTGGGCGTGAGCCTGGCCGGCATCGTGCTGGAGTGGCGCCTGCAGGCCTTGCCGGCCGCGCCGCTGCGTGCGTTTCACGAGACCTTCGTGCTGCTCGGCGTCATCACGGCGCTGGCCATGTTCGCGGCGTGGCGCATGACGCCGCACGTCTCGACACCGAGGCCGTGAAGCGCGTGCCTAGAATCTGCGCAGACTCATCCGCTCTCATGAACCTCGGCATCGAACTTCTTCCCTCCGACTGCGACGTGCTCGTGATCGGCGCCGGCCCGGCCGGCAGCGCTGCGGCGTTGACGCTGGCGCGCTCCGGCTTGCAGGTGGTGCTGGTCGACCAGCACGCGTTTCCGCGCGACAAGGTCTGCGGCGACGGCCTGATCCCCGACGCCCACAACGCGCTGCGCAAGCTCGGCGTGCTCGACGCGGTGATGGCGCAGGCGCAGGCCAGCAGCCACGTCGGCTGCATCGGTCCGCGCGGCGGGCGGGTCGACGTGCCCGGCGTGCTGGCCGTGCTGCCACGCAAGCAGCTCGATCACATCTTGTGCGGGGCCGCGGTGGCCGCCGGGGCGCGCATGTTCGCGCCGGTGCGCTTCACCGCACCGATAGAAGCCGACGGCGTGGTCGTCGGCGCCACCTTGCACCACGGTGACGTGACCCGCGAGGTGCGCGCCCGCTGGGTGCTGCTGGCCACCGGCGCGGTGCCACAGGCGCTCATCGCGGCCGGCATGTCCGAGCGCCACACGCCCAGCGGTGTGGCCCTGCGCGGCTACGTGAAGAACGATGCGATGGTCGGCAAGCTCGACAAGCTCGAGATCGTCTGGCACCGCGCTTTAAGCCCCGGCTACGGCTGGATCTTCCCGTGCCGCGACGGCGTCTTCAACATCGGCGTGGGCATTGCCGACAGCCACGACCAGCACCGCGACGGCAAGCTCACCAAGCGCGAGTTGAACCTGCGCCAGGTGATGGACGACTTCACGCGCATCTACGCCCCGGCGCGCGAGCTGATGCAGGGCGGCACGCTGCTCGGCCCGATGAAAGGCGCGCCGCTGCGCTGCACGCTCGAAGGCGCGCGCTTCACGCGGCCCGGGCTGATGGTGGTCGGCGAGGCGGCTGGCAGCACCTACTCGTTCACCGGCGAGGGCATCGGCAAGGCGCTCGAGATCGGCATCCATGCGGCCGAGGCGGTGCTCGAAGGCCGTGCGGCCAATGCCGGCGACGCGAACACCGACCCCCTCGCCGCGGACGCGGCAGTGCGCGCAGCCTTCGAAGCCAGCCTGCTGACGCTCAAGCCCCGCTTCGAGCTCTATAAGCGCGCCAACTTCGTCAACCGCCATCCCTGGCTGGCCGACCTGCTGATCTGGCGCGCGCGCAAGAGCGAACGGCTGGTGCGGCGCATGAGCGGCGTGCTCAACGAGACCAGCAACCCCGGGCACCTCGTCACCGTGAAGGGCATCGTGCGCCTGTTCACTGAATAGGCCTGCGGGGCCGCGCGCGTGTGCCAGATATGTGCCAGACATGTGCCAACTGCTCGGCCTGAACGCCAACACGCCGACCGACGTGATGTTCAGCTTCACGGGTTTTGCAACCCGCGCCGAGGAGCACAAGGACGGTTTCGGCGTCGCCTTCTTCGAGGGCGCCGGTGCGCGCGTGTTCGTCGATGCGCAGAGCGCGCGCACCTCGCCGGTGGCCGAGATGGTGCGGCGCTACCCGGTGCGCAGCGAGAACATCATCGCCCACATCCGCAAGGCCACGCAGGGCCACGTGGCGCTCGAGAACACTCACCCGTTCGTGCGCGAGCTGTGGGGCCGCTACTGGGTGTTTGCCCACAACGGCGACCTCAAATGCTTTCACCCACGTCTTCACGGTGCGTTCCGCCCTGTGGGCGGCACCGACAGCGAACTCGCCTTCTGCTGGCTGATGCAGGAGCTGGCCAAGGCGCATGCCAGCGTGCCGTCGATCGCCGAGCTGACCGCCACCTTGCGCGAGCTCGCGCCGGTGGCCGCGCAGCACGGCAGCTTCAACTTCATGCTCAGCAACGGCCAGGCGCTGTGGGCGCATTGTTCGACCCACCTGCACCACATCGTGCGCCAGGCGCCGTTCAGCGTGGCGCACCTGCAGGACGAAGACATCAGCGTCGACTTTGCCGACGCGACCACGCCCGACGACCGCGTCGCGCTGGTGGTGACCGAGCCGCTCACGCGCAACGAGACCTGGACGGCGTTTGCCCCTGGCGAATTGAAAGTGTTCGTGGCGGGCGCGCCGGTTGCGCTGGGCTGATGACACTGATGACACACTTGGCAGATCGAGAGCCCACCCCACCCCCATGATTTCACCCCGCACCCCCACACCGCGCTTCGACACCTTCTACAAACACGACGCCCTGACCCAATTGCTGTTCGCTTATGCCGAGGCGCACCCGACGCTGGTGGCGGTGGCCTCCATCGGCAAGAGCTTCGAAGGCCGCGACATCTGGGTCGCGACCGTCACGAACACCACCACCGGCGCGGCCGAAGACAAGCCCGCGTTCTGGGCCGACGGCAACATCCACGCCGCCGAACTGACTGCCAGCACCGCGGTGCTGTACTACCTGCACCAGCTGATCGCAGGCTACGGTGCCGACACCGACGAAGGCCGCCAGATCACCCACCTGCTCGACACCCGCACGATCTACCTGTGCCCGCGCCTGAACCCCGACGGGGCTGAGTTGGCGCTGGCCGACAAGCCGCGCCACATCCGCTCCGGCACACGCCGCTACCCGTTCGACGATGCGCCGGTGGACGGCCTGACGGTGGAAGACGTCGACGGCGACGGCCGCATCCTGTTCATGCGCATTCCCGACCCGCACGGCGGCTACAAGAAGAGCAGTGCCGACCCGCGCCTGATGGTGGCGCGCCAGCCCGGCGAATTCGGTGGCGATTACTACCGCGTGATGCCCGAGGGCAGCTTGAAAAACTACGACGGCCTGGCCGTGCGCGTGAACCCCGACGTCGAAGGCCTGGACCTGAACCGCAACTTCCCCACGCAGTGGCGGCAAGAGTACGAACAGGTCGGCGCCGGCCCCTACCCGACCAGTGAGCCCGAGGTGCGCGCGATGGTCGATTTCATCGTCAAGCACCCGAACATCGGCGCCGCGATCAGCTACCACACGCACAGCGGCGTGATCCTGCGGCCGATGGGCACGCAGAGCGACGACGACATGATCCCGGAGGACTTGTGGTCCTACAAGCGCTTCAGCGACATCGGTGCCCAACTCAGCGGCTACCCGGCCATCAGCATCTGGCACGACTTCAAGTACCACCCGAAAGAAGTGATCACCGGCACGCAGGACTGGGTCTACGAGCACCTGGGCGCGCTGTTCTGGGTGGTCGAAATCTGGTCGCCCAACAAAGAGGCCGGCATCACCGACTACAAATGGGTCGAGTGGTACCGCGACCACCCGGTGGAAGACGACCTGAAGCTGCTGAAGTGGAGCGACGAACACTGCGCTGGCCAGGCCCACCTCGACTGGAAGCCGTTTCGGCACCCGCAGCTTGGTGACGTGGAACTCGGCGGCTGGGACAAGATGAACTTCTGGCGCAACCCGCCGCCGCAACTGCGCGAACGGGAGGCGGCGCGCTTCCCGGCCTGGATGACGCAGATCGCGCTGTCGCTGCCCAAGCTGGAACTGCTGCGAACCGAAGTGCGCGCTCTCGGCCCCGACACCTGGCGCGTGCGCATCGCGGTGGCCAACAGCGGCTGGCTGCCGGCCTACGTGACCAAGCGCGCGCTGGCGCGCAAGGTCACGCGCGGCGTGATGTTCGAGATCCACCTGCCGGAGGGCGACACCTCGGTGTCATTGGTCAGCGGCAAGGCCAGGGTCGAAGGCCCGCAGCTCGAAGGCCACGCGCCGAAGAATTCGCTGCAGGCCTTTTTGCCCAACCGCGAGGTGACCGGTGACCGCGCGGTGAACGAGTGGGTGGTGCGTGCGCCCAAGGGCACCCACTTGGCCATCACGGCGCGCGCCGATCGAGCGGGGGTGGTGCGAACCGAGGTCAGCCTGGATTGAGCGTCTTGCTCCCTCGCCCCACTGGGGAGAGGGCCGGGGGTGAGGGGCCGCGCGCCGGCACACTTGTGCTGTAGAGAGGCCTCAACCCCGCAACTCGATGCTCGACGCCGCGCGCGGCAGCACCGGCGCTTCGCTCAGCGCCTGGCGCCAGACCCGCTTGGGCAGGAAGGTGCGCAGCTGCTCGATCGCCTTGTCCATCAGCGCCGGGTGAAGCTGGTGGGCGATGCCGGGCAGCACATCCGCCGTCACGTCGCCGCCCAGCGCCACCAGCCGCTCGGCCGAATCGATCACCGGGCCGGGGGTGATCACGCGGTCCTCCATGCCATGGAACAGGTGCACGGTCGTGTCCACCGGCGCACGCATCGGCGCGGTGGCGTGCCGGCCCGAGAACGCAAGCACCCGGCCGGCCAGTTGCGGCTCGGCCTGCACCGCTTCAAGCGCCATGATCGCGCCCTGCGAAAAGCCGGCCAGCGCGGTGCATTGCCAGCTCACGCCAAAGCGCTGCTGCAGCGCGCGCACCGTCGCCACGAAGCCCGGCAGCGCCTGGGCCACGCGCTCGGGCCGATTCGATTCGGTGACGCCCTGGACCGAGAACCAATGAAAGCCGCTTGCGTCCGCCGCGCCGGCGTCGAACGGCTGCGGCCCGTCCACGCACACCAAGGCGGCCTGCGGGAATTCGGCGGCGAGCCGCGCCGCGAGCGGCGCCATGTGCAGCGCGTTCGCACCGACGCCGTGGAACAACGTGAACAGCAGCTCGGTCGGGCCGCTGCGAGGGAGCAGGGTGGTGGTGTCCATGGTGATTGGGGCAGAGTTCGCCGCCAGTGTGCGCCTGCGCCGACCGCGTGTGGCGCTGCGCCGGTGAACGTTGCGCACAAGCGCTTTGAAGGCCCCGCCGCTCATGAAAACGGCACCCAGAGGTGCCGTCGGCTTCGGTGGGAGGCGCTCAGAACTTCAGCCGCACCCCCACCCCGAACGAGTTGCCCGCGTCCAGCCCGGTGGCCTTGTCGTTGACGAAGATGGCGTAGACGTCGGTGTTCTTCGACAGGTTGTAGTCGTAGCCCACGGTCAGCGTCTTGTTGACCACCTCGGTGGTGCCGTATTCCGCCGTGGCGTTGCCATACTGCAGCAGTAGCTTGCCGGCGCCGATGGGCACCGACGCGCCGATGCCGTAGATGGCCGTCTCGGTGTCCAAGGTGGCCTTGGTCTTGGCCAGGGTGTACTGGCCGAACAGTTTGACCACGCTCAGGTCGTACGACACGCCAACCTGCACCGTGTCTTGGCTCTTCCACCCCGCCGGGGTGCCGAAGGCGCCGTTCTTGACCTGCTGGGCCGCGACAGTGGCTGCCACCGGCCCGCCGAAGTACAGCAGGTTGGCGCCCATGTTGCGCCCGGTGGCGTTGGCAGCGCCTTCGCCCAGGTTGCCGATCAGGTTCAGGCTCAGGCCGCTGAAGTTCGGGCTGTTGTAGGCGAGTGAATTGTTCCAGGCGGTGTCGCCATAGAAGCCGAGCATGCCCACGCCGGTGTTGGGCGTGAAGACCTGGCGGATGCTGGGCGAGTAACCGAACGAGTCGCCGATGGCATTGAAGATCAAGGTGGAGACGAACAGCGGCGTGGTGTTGCGCCCCAGCTTGGTGGTGCCGAAGCCGCCCGACAGGCCGACGTAGGCGCTGCGGGCCCAGAACGCGTCGCCGTTGAAGCGGCCGGCGTCACCGGTGTCGGCGCGCAAAAAGTGTTCGATCGCGAACACGCCCTTCAGGCCGCCGCCCAGGTCTTCGGTGCCCTTGAAGCCGAGGAAGCTGGTGGTCATGTTGCCGCTCTGGGCGCGCCACAGCTTGGTGCTCGAGCCGGTGTTCTGGTACTGGCCGACCGACATGTCGATCAGCCCGTAGGCGGAAACGCTGGACTGGGCCTGGGCGGCGCCGGCCAGGCCCAGGGCAGTGGCGGCGGCGATGGAAAGGGACGAGGCGAGGCGGCGGGTCATGAAGGTGTACTCCAGGAAGGTGGCGGTTGGCTTGTATTTGAGGGGGGTCGGATTTGCCGATCTTCGAACGACGGCTGGCGAAAGCTTTGCAAGTTTCGGGCCGCTGGACGATTGTGGGCCTGGTTCAACCGGTGCGGCGGGCCTGGTTCAAAGCGTCGCGGGTGGCCAGCGCGGCCTGGCGGGCCGCCGCGGCGAAGTCGGCCCCGCTGCCGGCGTACAGGATGGCGCGCGAGGAGTTGACGAGGATCGGGCCGGTCGTGGCGCCACCCTGCGCACGCCAGCCCGCGCGCACCGTGGCGGCCGCGTCGCCGCCCTGTGCACCGATTCCGGGAATCAGCAGGGGCAGCGTGGGCGCCAGTTCGCGCACCCGTGCGATCTCGTCCGGAAAGGTCGCGCCCACCACCAGGCCGAGTTGCCCGCTCTGGTTCCACGCGCCCTGCGCCAGCCGGGCGATGTGCTCGTACAGCAGCTCGCCGGTCTGCAGCCGCTGGCCCTGCAGGTCGGCGCCGCCGGGATTGGAGGTGCGGCACAACAGGAACAGCCCTTTGCCAGGGTGGCCCAGGTAGGGCTCGATCGAGTCGAAGCCCATGAAGGGCGACAAGGTCAGCGCATCGGCGCGGTAACGCTCGAAGGCCTCGATCGCGTACTGCGTGGCGGTGCTGCCGATGTCGCCGCGCTTGGCGTCCAGGATCACCGGCACGTTCGGTGCCACGCGGTGGATGTGGGCGATCAACTGTTCGAGCTGCGTTTCGGCACGGTGCGCGGCGAAGTAGGCGATCTGCGGCTTGAAGGCGATCGCAAGGTCGTGCGTCGTGTCGACGATGGCGCTGCAGAAGTCGAAGATGCGCGCCGGGTCGTTTTTCCAGGCGCCGGGGAATTTGGCGGGCTCGGGGTCCAGGCCGATGCACAGCAGCGAATGACTAGCGCTCTCGGCCCGCGCGATCTTGTCGGCAAAGCTCATGGGCCGGTCCCGCCCGCGGTGCCGATGCGCTTGGCCAGCTCGGCCGCCTTGCCGGTGTAGCTGGCGGGCGTCAGCGCCAGCAGGCGTTGTTTGTCGGCCTCGGGGAGCGCCAGCCCGCGGATGAAGCCTTGCATCAACTCTTTCGTGATCGGCTTGCCCTGCGTGAAGTCCTTCAACTGGTCGTAGGGGTTGGGCAGGCCGTGCAGGCGCATCACGGTCTGCACCGGCTCGGCCAGCACTTCCCACGCGGCGTCCAGGTCGGCGGCGAGCGCGGGGGCGTTGAGTTCGAGCTTGTCGAGACCGCGCGCCAGGCTGTCCAGCGCCAGCACCGAGTAGCCGAGCGCCACGCCCATGTTGCGCAGCACCGTGCTGTCGGTCAGGTCGCGCTGGAAGCGGCTGATCGGCAGCTTCTGGCTCATGTGCGTCAGCAGCGCGTTGGCCAGCCCGAAGTTGCCTTCGGCGTTCTCGAAGTCGATCGGGTTGACCTTGTGCGGCATCGTGCTCGAGCCGACCTCGCCCTTCTTCACCTTCTGCTTGAAGTAACCCAGGCTGACGTAACCCCACACGTCGCGCGACCAGTCGATCAGGATGGTGTTGCAGCGGATCACCGCGTCGAAAAGCTCGGCCATGCAGTCGTGCGGCTCGATCTGGATGGTGTACGGGTTGAAGGCCAGGCCCAGTTGCTGCTCGACCACCTTGCGCGAGAACGCCTCCCAGTCGAGCTGCGGGTAGGCCGCCAGGTGGGCGTTGTAGTTGCCGACCGCGCCGTTCATCTTGGCGAGCAGCTTCACATCGGTGATGGCCGTGCGCGCGCGTTGCAGGCGTGCGACCACGTTGGCGACCTCCTTGCCCAGCGTCGTCGGACTCGCCGTCTGGCCGTGCGTGCGGCTCAGCATCGGCAGGTCGGCCAGCGTGTGCGCCATGGTCGTCATGCGCGCGATCACCTTGTCCAGCGCTGGCAGCAGCACGTCGCGCCGCGCGGCCTGCAGCATCAGGCCGTGGCTGGTGTTGTTGATGTCTTCACTGGTGCAGGCGAAGTGCACGAACTCTTGCGCGGCCAGCAGCTCGGCGTGGCCGGCAAAACGCCCCTTGAGCCAATACTCCACTGCCTTGACGTCGTGGTTGGTGGTGCGCTCGATCTCCTTGATGGCCTGCGCGTCGGCTTCACAGAAGTCGCGCACCAGCGAACGCAGCAGCTCACGAGACGCGGCGCCGAGCGGCTTGAACTCCTTGAGGCCGGCGTCTGACAGTGCGATGAACCACTCCACTTCGACCTGGACGCGCCGGTGCATCAGCCCGAACTCGGACAGCAGCGGGCGCAGCGCGGCGAGCTTGGGCGAGTAGCGGCCGTCCAGCGGCGACAGGGCGGTGAGGGGCGTGGGGTTCATGCGGCGGGGCAGCCGCTGGCGCGGCGCGTGAGGCGAAGGGCGGGGCGAATTTTAGGCCTTGCGTCGGCGCGCGCCGGATCGCACAGGCGTGGCCGGCGCCGGCGGCTGCAGCAGCACCGCGCGCAGCACCATGTCGACCAGTTGCGCCTCCGCCACCGCCAGGTCAGCGCGCGTGAGGCGCGGTTTGCCCAGCACCAGGCAGATCTGCTTCGCGAAGTCGGCATACGCCTGCGTGGCAGACCACAGCACGACCATCAGGTGGCGCGCGTCGATCGGCCGGCACAGGCCCTTGTCGGCCCAGCGGCCGAAGACCTTCACGTCGGCCTGCAGCGCGGGGATCACGCGGCGGCGGATCTCGTCAGCGAAGTGCGGCGCGCCGGCGATCACCTCGTTGGCGTAGACGCGTGAATCGTCGGGGTGCTCGAACGAGAAGCGCAGCTTGCCGGCGATGTACTCGCGCAGCGCGGCCTCGGGGTCGTCTTCGCGCTGGCTCATCGCGTCCATGTACGACAGCCACACGTCCAGCACGTCGCCCAGCACCTCGCGGTACAGCAGCAGCTTGCGCGGAAAGTAGTACAGCAGGTTCTGCTTGGAGATGCCGGCCGCCTCGGCGATGCGGTCGATCGACACCCCCCCGTAACCATGCTGCGCGAACAGCGGCTTGGCGGCCTGCAGGATGCGCTGGGCCAGTTCGGGGCGCGGGGCGGCGGGCGTGGCGGTCATGCTCGGGAGTGTGCCGGGCTTGATGCCGGATTGGAAATGCCGCAGACTTACCACTTGGTAAAAGATTTGTGGTTCGGCATGGCAAAACTTCGAAGATTGGCCCGCCGTTTGCTTGCTCCCCCGGACGTCCCCAGGAGACCTTGACCCATGAGCGCCACCTTGCCAGACATCGCCTGCGGCCGCCTGTCGCTGGCCGAGTACGCGGCCAACTTCTCCGACGCGCACCCGCCGCTGACCCCAGTTCAGGCCCGGCTCGAGGCCGACCGCTGTTATTACTGCTTCGACGCGCCCTGCACCACGGCCTGCCCGACCGGCATCGACATCCCGACCTTCATCGCGCGCATCGCGCAAGACAACCTGCGCGGCGCGGCGCACACCATCCTCGAAGAAAACATCCTGGGCGGCATGTGCGCCCGGGTCTGCCCCACCGAGGTGCTGTGCGAACAGGCCTGCGTGCGCAACACCAACGAGAGCAAGCCGGTCGAGATCGGGCTGCTGCAGCGGCACGCGACCGACGCCTACTTCGCCAAGCCCGGCAAGGCGCTGTTCACGCGCGCGGCTGCCAGCGGACGCAAGGTGGCGGTGGTGGGCGGCGGGCCGGCCGGCTTGTCGTGCGCGCACCGGCTGGCGATGCTGGGCCACGCGGTGGTGCTGTTCGATGCCAAGCCAAAGCTCGGCGGGCTGAACGAATACGGCATCGCGAGCTACAAGACGACCGGCGGCTTTGCGCAGAAAGAGGTCGACTGGCTGCTCGCCATCGGCGGCATCGAGGTGCGATGTCATCAGCGGCTCGGGCACGACATCCACCTCGACGCGCTGGTGAATGACTTCGACGCCGTGTTCCTGGGCCTCGGCCTGGCCGGCGTCAACAGCATCGGCGCGGCTGAGCCGGCTGGATCAAGCGCATCGCCGTTGCGCGCGGCGGTGGACTTCATCGCCGAGCTGCGCCAGTCCGACCCGGCGCAGGTGGCGGTGGGCCGCAAGGTGGTGGTCATCGGCGGCGGCATGACGGCGGTGGACGCCGCCGTGCAGAGCCGCCTGCTCGGTGCCGAAGACGTGACCATCGTGTACCGGCGCGGGCCCGATGGCATGTCGGCCTCGGGCTACGAGCAGGAATGGGCGCAGACCAACGGCGTGAAGATCAAGCATTGGGCCGCCCCGAAAGAGGTGGTGGCCGACGCGGGTCGCGTGACGGGCATGCGCTTCGTGCGCACCCGCGTGGAAGGTGACGCAAGGGGCGGCAAGCTCGTCGAGACCGACGAGCACTTCACGCTCGAGGCCGACGTGGTGCTGAAGGCGATCGGGCAGACCTTCATGGCCGAGCCGGTCGCTGGGGCAAACGGCGGCGGTGCGCCGATCCGGCTCGCACTGGACGGCGGCGCACTCGCTACTGACGCCGACGGACAGACCTCGCACCCCAAGGTCTGGGCCGGCGGCGACTGCCGCGCCGGCGGGCGCGACCTGACGGTCGAGGCGGTCGAACACGGCAAGGTCGCGGCGATCGCGATCGACCGCCGCCTACGCGCCTGAACGCACAAGCCGCCTGCCCCCGCGCGAACATCGATCCGGAGCACCACCATGGCCGACCTGAGCAGCAGCTTCCTGGGCATCAAGAGCCCCAACCCGTTCTGGCTTGCCTCGGCGCCGCCGACCGACAAGGAATACAACGTCCAGCGCGCCTTTGAGGCCGGCTGGGGCGGCGTGGTGTGGAAGACGCTCGGCGAGGACCCGCCCATCGTCAACGTCAACGGCCCGCGCTACGAGGCGCTGCACTCCGACGCGCGGCGCGTGATCGGCTTCAACAACATCGAGCTGATCACCGACCGGCCGCTGCCCGTCAACCTGGCCGAGATCAAACGCGTGAAGCGCAACTGGCCGGATCGCGCGGTGGTGGTGTCGCTGATGGTGCCGTGCGACGAAGCCTCGTGGAAGAACATCCTGCCGATGGTCGAAGACACCGGCTGCGACGGCGTGGAGCTCAACTTCGGCTGCCCGCACGGCATGAGCGAGCGCGGCATGGGCTCGGCGGTGGGTCAGGTGCCCGAGTACATCGAGATGGTGGCGCGCTGGTGCAAGCAGTTCACCAAGTTGCCGGTGATCGTGAAGCTCACGCCCAACATCACCGACATCCGCCACCCCGCGCGTGCGGCCAAGGCGGGTGGCGCCGACGCGGTGAGTCTGATCAACACCGTCAACTCCATCATCAGCGTCAACCTCGACACGATGGTGATGAACCCCAGCACCGACGGGCGCGGCTCGCATGGTGGTTACTGCGGCCCGGCGG